>JAYQON010000009.1:0-48058 GCA_038144835.1 Bdellovibrionales bacterium | reverse complement strand
CTTCTCCGAAGATCGCTTGGTGGCCAAACGCGAGTCCCAAAAAATCAGGGTTTTGAGCTGCTGCGACTAGCACTGAAATTTTGGGCGGTAGACCGGGAACTTGAAAGAGATGGATTTTGTATCCTTCAAGAAGGACTTCTCCGACTTTCCTTAAAAATTGTCCTCCAGTTTGCCAAAAGCCCAGCTGAAGAACATGACGCTCGTAGGCCTCTAAAAATGCTCGGCGAGCGGCCTCCGTAATTGAGGTTCCTACGGCCCACCCGTTAGAGCTTTTCAAGCCTGTAGACGGCACTTTGACCTGACTTGGCCCGATGTATTGAATCTCGCTCGACGGGCTAATAGAGCATGCCGCTGCCGAAAAAAAATCTTTGGTCAAAAATAAATTATTCATGGTGAGTCGCTCTAAGGATTCACAGAGACTTTTCATTAAAGCAACCGTCTGGTCCGCGCTGCGACCATGTCCTGAATGAACCTGGCCCCGATGGTTAACAATAGTCTGATAATGATGATAGTTTTGGCCTGATGGCATTTTAAATAGAGCGTGGTTGATTACGATCTCATCGGTCGTTGACTTCAAAGCTCGAACTAGCTCGAGCGCCTGATTCTCATTTGGTTCGAACCCTGTGTGATCGATTTGGGCCGCAAGATCCTCAGCGTTAGTTGGAGATATCTTCATTTATTCGCCAGAGCTGAAGCTCGGAGTCTGTTATGGACTGCTTGCCGAGAGAGACAAAGTCCTGAGCCAAGATTAAGTCGGGTGCATAATAAAGCGGTATTGTGATCTGTTGCATCAGCATGTAGTTCTGTACCTTTTTAAGAAGATCAACCCGTTGATCGCGGGACATTGTGTCGCTGTCGTTGGCCGGCAAAAGATGGTGATGTGCAACTAGTTTTAACTGAGTCATGGGGAATTTGTCTGACGCCAGGTAGGCGGAAAGCAGGTAGTCAAAGCTAGCCCGACTAGGGTTGGAAAGGGCATCGAAAAATGATTCGCGTGAAAGGCTGACAATTTCGATGTCGAGTTTAGTTTTTTCTGCTGCCGATTTAATTATTGCAGCAAACTCCGCTGAATGAAACGGCATCAATACGCCGATATGAATCTTGGAAGCTGTAGAATGAATTGGCAGAACACTTAGTGCTTCCTCTTTGGTCAGGGCTCCCTCAACGCCAGGCGGGAGAATGCCAAAGGCGGGTACGGTGGCATCGCCCGATTTCTGGGTTTCCCACAAGGCTTCTAAAAAACCCTGAGTAAATGGCGCTGAGTCGTCGACTTTCATTTTTAAAAGGTAGTTAAGCGCGATAGGAACGGTTTTGTGAATTTGATAGTCATCCAAGGGGAACGGGAACGGTTTAAACGGCGTTTGCGAGACTAGAAGGGCATCGATCTTTTTGGAGTGAAAGGCCTGCAGACCATCGGCAAGAGAAAGATTGTGCACCATAACTTGATCCGGAGCTTTTGGAAATTGACCGGTGCGCACATTGTGACGGTTCTTTTTCAGATCAATACCGCTCTTGGCGATACTCGATGGGTAATAGAATCCGGAGAATTTTTTCGGGCTGAATGTCTCGTGCCGAGTGTCCTCGATCGACCAGACGGCCGCTTCAGGGCACGAGAGAAACATAAAAAGCGATTCACGCGAACCAGTGTACTTCATGACCAGATTGTCGCCCTCGGCCCGAATTGACGGGCAGTTCTTCGGACTGCAGGCCGGGATATGCTCCCAGATCTGATAGTGGGTCGAAGTCCGACGGCGAACGACTCGTTGGAAGGAAGCAACCACGTCCTGGATTCCTAACGGAGTGCCGTCGTTGAAGCCTAGGCCAGGCTTGATTTTCATTCGCAGTTCATCGCCGCTAAAGGTCCAGGACTCCGCTATGGAGGGAATGTACTTGCCGGTTTCATGATCAAAGCGGACTAGTACCTCCGAGATCGCGTCGAGAATGTACCACTCGTTGACAGAGAAAATATTGAGGGGATCGGGTATGGTGTGGCTTCCAGGAATTGCGGTCCGAAATGTACTTAGAGCCTTTTTCATTTTTGTACCCGAACTATCAGGCAAACCGGAGTTTGCCTGGAGAAAAATCGAACATTCTATAACAGCGGCGCTCACGATTAATAAAGGCCACAGCCATGCTCCCATAGATCAATCGAGATGGGTGTTAGTTGCAGATATGGGTTTTATTTGGGCCGGCCAAATAAATTTCTTGGATGTGTTTCTCGTTGAAGCCTTCTCCGAGTTCTTGTTTGAGCTTTCCATTCAATTTATCGGTTTTCCAATCAGCAAGGCTTAGGCCAATTAAAAAGCCCATAATTGCGGTCGCGATGGCTACAAATTTGGAAATCAGTTTTGCCATAAACACCTCTAATTTCGCTCTTCTACAACGCAGGTGCGTTTAGATGTATTAAAAATGTTTAGATTGAAATTATTCCCGGTTTGTCTGATCTTTTTCTAGGGCACGAGTCGACTGTGGCAGCTGCAGCTTCTAACAGCGAAGGTTAAACTGCAAAACTCTGTGAGGGGCGACTTGCCTCTCACGGCCCTCACTTAACGTTGCCAAACGCGAACATAGTCCACCTGATAGGATTGTGGAAAAAGCGTTGATGCATCTGGATTTCCCGGCCAGGTTCCGCCCACAGCTAAGTTTAAGATGACAAATGCAGGGTCTCGTAAGATGAAGTCACCGGTGTAGCTGTGCCTCTCAATGCCATCGACGTAATATTTAACATACGAAGACGTCCATTCTACGGTGAATACGTGAAAGCCCGTTGAAAAATCAGGACCAGAATGAATTCCAGGAAGCGATGTGTGTACGCCATTGGCGTCAAAGAAGTGATAATTAAAATGAACGGTCGATGTGTCGTGACCGAAGATCTCTAAGATGTCAATTTCGGGAGGCGCTCTCTTACCTTCCGGAAGCAACCAGAAAGCTGGCCAAAAGCCGCGGCCCTTGGGCACGCGCACCCGAGCTTCGGCAACTCCGAAAGTGAAACTAAATTTGCCGCGTGTGGTGATCGCCCCCGAGGCATAGTCCATGGGCGTATTCCAAGTGGTCTGTGTGGATCGTTTTTCAGCCACAAGATTTAAAACACCTCCGTTGAGGGTCACGTTCTCGGGACGGTAGGCTTGCAGTTCTCTGTTGAGTGTTGAATTGAACCAAAAGCCATTGTTCCAAACGGTGTTATTGAGCCTGGTTCCACTAAAATTTTCGTTAAGAACAAGGTTCCAATCTCCGGATGGTCCGAGCGGTTTGAGGTTCAAAGGGTTGGGCAGTGCCGGTTGAGACGGGGGATCGGTCGGCGGACTGATCATGGTTAGAGAAAACTCATCAAAATCAGCAGGAGCGTTGGTGAGAGAATCCTTCCAAACAAAAATCTTGGCACTGGAAACACGCTCGGGGATAAAGAATGTTAGTGTTATAGATTGCCAAGTCGTCACGCTGACAGTTTTTTTAGTTTCGCTGATAGTGCGGTTATTCATATCAAAAAATCGAACTCCAATGGTGGCAGACTCACCGTAGGTACCCACACGAGCCTGAGCGGTGAGTAGATAACGGGCTCTGGTCTTCACTCGGTAAATGACTTCTTGCCCGAGCCCACCTTGTCCGCGAATGCGAACTGAATTTTGACCAGAGTGCGCATTTCCTCTTTGCAACTGGCTTGAGCCCCAGTCTTCCCAGTCAACTAGACCACTTTCGAAACCGGAATTTTTAATAAGATTACCAGTGGGAGCTTTCAGTCCTGGGGCAAATGCTTCGCCGGCCGGCGCAGACGTAGTGGAGGTCATTGAGCTACCACAAGCAGATATTGCGGAGGCAAAAGCAATGGTGATGATCCAAAGTGGGGCAATCCTCATTAATAATCCTTATGCAAAAAAGTCCAATGCACAGCACGGACCTGACATCTCAAAGCTACTTCGAAATATTCCGCCAGGATCGTACAAGATTTGGGGGTCGTTTTTAGATTGGTCACTTTCCAGTAAAAACGCTGTTTAAAAATGAAATAGAAAACCGATAATTTAAGATGGAAATGTCGAAAAAATTGTCTTGCGCCGCAATGTTTTTAGCTTTTTAGCTGAGCATATTCAAAAAAGCTATTTTGTGCGCCAGGGCAAAGCTACGAAGACTGAACAAACAACAAGCATCATGGCGATTGTGGGCACGGTGGGAAGATGACCTTCGGATAGAGAAATGCTCATGCCTGATACAACGCTTACGGCGGCGCCTAAGGCCAAACGCCAGGCCACCCCAGAGAGTTGGCGCCTTAATCGACCAATAACCAGGGAGGGAATAAAGAGCGAAGCCAAGGTAAATAACAGACCTAAAAAATGAACGGAAGCCGAAACGAGTATCATTGTCAGTGCTAAGAAAATGAAGTGATGTCGCCGCTCGAAGCGCGTTGGAATAAAACTGCCAAATGTTACGGAGTCAAAAGACCAACTGGTTAAAACACGCCACTGTTTGAGTAGATAAAGTGTTGCCAACAAAGCCAAAGTCGAGATCACAATCTGTTCGTGTTCAGAGGCCAAAGTAAGGTCGCCAAAATATGACGCCGCCATATGTGATTCCAAGCGTGGCACCATGGCAACGAGGGTGTAGCTAAGAGCCATAAGTAAACAAAAAAGACCAATAAAATAGGCGTTGCGTGCGGGCCAGCGTCGGCGCACGAGTCCTTCGCAAATAAAGAAGGCCGCAGCTGATGCGGCCGCTCCAAAAATAAGAGGAAGAACGTCATCACTGTGTGTATGAACCTCTGGCGTAGGCGATCTGAGAGCCAGGGCTAGAACCACGCCTAGACCTGCGCCTTGACTCATCACCAAAGCCTGCACGCTCTGGTTACGCGCCGCCAGATGTGCGCCGATCAGAGCCAATGCCGCGGCAGACGAAGCACCGCCAACAAACGTCCATAAATAAACGGACCAGAAGTTCATGAGTCAATTCCTATCGACGTCAGAGAGAGTCGCTGTGAAATAGACAAAGCCTTTTCTGTGCCCAAGTGTGAGATCAAAATCACGGCTGATCCTGAATGAGCTAAGGCCTCGATCCCTTTTGTAGCCGCTGCGCGCGCCGTTTCGTCCATATGATTAAACGGCTCATCGAAAACAGCAAGTTTTGGATGTCCAAGCAAGATGCGACTTACCAAGGCTTTTTGCCTTTCGCCTCCGCTTGCCGTATTCCAAGGTCGTTCCAGCGAGGCTCTGGATAGCAGTCCAAGAGCAAGAATTTGCTCTTGGCTTGAGTTAGTTTTTAGTTGAATCACGTCTTGCAGAGTGAGCGGCAGAAAAAAACGGATGTTGCCCATTTGCGCCAAATATGCGGAGTTGTCAGGCCCTGCATGATTACTCATTTCTCCTGAGAAATAAGTGTACAAGCCCAATAAAGCGCGCACGAGGGTGGTTTTACCAGTTCCATTTTCACCTTCGATCAGCAGAATCTCTGCGGATCTTAAAGTCAGATTGAGGTTCTGCACCAGACTTTGGCCGGATGGTGTGAACGTGCTGAAGTTTTTTAACTCAATGATTTTTGATTGCATCTAAAACCGTATCGGTGATTAGGTTTTGCAACTTTTCAATACTGTTAGTAGGACCGTTTTTCTGCACCATCACGGGCACTTGTCGAAAGGGAACACTGCTGAGCTCTTCAAATTTACGCAAATGTCGGCTTGGGGCATGGATTGCCGCCAGCGCCAGTCGTACATGTTCATTTTTTGCCTGGCGCGCGCGTTCGGCTAGCCTAGCGGCCGAAGGTGGTACGCCTGGCTTTTCTTCAATGGCTCCAATGGATTTGAGTCCATAGGTGTTGAAAAAATAAATAAACTCGCGATGAAATTCGATGAAGGAGACAGGAGTCGGCCCGATAAACGCGGATTTCAGTCGCGTGAGAATTTTTTGGTGCAAAGAAGTCATGCCTTGAGCAAAGCGTATTTGGTTGCTTTTAAGTTCTTCTGCTTTTTCGGGGAGAGCCGATAACAGGCAGTCCAAAACCGCAAGGGATACTGTTTTGAGTGCCAGTGGATCGAGATTATAATGTGGATTGCCTTGCGGATGAACATCGCCCATGGAGCGATCGATCGCTCCAATGGGTTTGTCTAAGGCTTGAACCTTGACGCTGACATTGCAATAGCCGGCGCTTCCTGGTTGCACACGAGCATTTCCGCTTCGGCTAATAATTTTTGGCAGCCAAGAAGATTCTATATCCATGCCCAGAATAAACAAAAGGTCTGAATTGGCTAAACGGACTGCGAATGAAGGGGAGGCATCCATAAAATGAATATCCTCAGAACCCTCAAGCAAAGATTGCGTATCAACATTTGCTCCCCCTACAGCGCGCACAATTTCGGCCAAATCTGGTGTGGTGGTGATGACTCTGAGTGGCTTCGCGTTGCTAGCGAAAGCTGGAAGAGCTAAAAGCCAAAATAGAAATAAGGTTCGTGACACAAAAGCACCTCAAAAGTTGTGGCTGGGATGAGCACCCAGTATAAAAACGAATTGCAGTTGGATTTGTCGCTCGGTCTGATCCTCGGGCTCACCAGCAATGCTTTCGACTTCGTGGGAGTAGGCTAATCTTAAGCGAGTGAACTCGCTATGATTATAGGTTAAAGTGGGAACAAGTGCGTAGCTCAAATCTTTACGAGACTCACCTGTGGATTCAAATTTTCGATTTAAGTGTGAAAATACGTCTGCGCGTAAGCCTGCCAGCCAGTTTTCATTCATACCTTTTTGAATGAAAACATAGCCACCGGCTCGTTCTTGAATTTTGTTGTCCTGATCTGTCTGATGTTCGAAGAGCAATTCGGATTGTACCAGCCAACGCAGAATTTTACCCTCGCGTGATTTAAATGTAAGATCTATTCCAGACAACTCGGTTTTGGTGTCGCTAGCGTCATGCCGACGCATGTGACTGGCGCCCAAAAGTAAACCGTTGCCTTGGCCCAGTTCAAAAAATGTAGATGGATGTACGTAATAAAGGGGATGTCGAGGTCGCTCTCCTTCGCTGTCACAATGACCATAGCAGTAACCATTGGTAACCCCTAAGGTCACTTCAACAAACCGATCCAAGGGTAACAGATAAGAGTATTCGAGACCTGTGTCGGCAGCACTTTCAGCTTTTAAAGTTTCATTGGGAGGAGAGAGAAACTCTCTATGAACCTTTGGCGCATTTACAAAAGGCCAATCATGGGCGTGAAAAGTATTGAGTCTTCCGAATCCAAGCAAAAACTTGCCAGCCTTGATGCGTGAGCGTGGGATGAGTTTAGATGATGAAAGAAATCCTTCTTCAAGTTCGAAGGCCATTTGTCCATCTTCAAGATGCGCGGTTAAATTGAGTTGTCCGTCAAAAGTATGATCGATTGGACCAAAAAATATAAGGTCCGCAGAACGCAAAAGCATCTTGTTGTTTGCGGAATCATCAAAAGATATTGGCGTCACGCCATCGAGGGCGCCTGCGACCTGAATATTGGCTAAAGGAGATGATATTTGTGCCGACGCATCAGTGAGTCCATTGATCAAAAACAAAATGAGGTAAATCAATGCGTCTCCCGTGGGTTCTGGCGGTAAGCGTCTGTCAAAATAGATCGGTCTAAACGAAAACCCCAATTTACGCCACGCCCGTTACCGCGCAAACTGAATTGCGTGAGCGGTTGTGGGCCTGCGTTACTCCAAACAATAAGCTCGGGCTGAAGAAAGTGGTCGTTGTGTACGTCCATCGATAAACGGATTTCTTGGCGAGGGTCTATGGCAACAAAATCTTGGCTAAGATCTTTTCGGTTCGAACCCGTTAGAGCCTCCACTTGCAAATGTGGGGAATTGACCGGCCAGGTAATTATTAGCTCAATTCCGTTAGTGAGAGTTCGTTGTGCGTGAGTGACAATGGCAAGACTGCCTCCGGGACTCAGGCGAAATGTGATATTGTAGTTTGCGGCCATTTTTGAGTTTGGAAGCGCGTCCAATAATCGGGCGACCCCCGTCCCCTGTAATTGACCATTTGTATAACTCACACTCTCGTGCCCTGAAATAATATCAAATTGATAGTTGCCAATTTTTTGCGCCGGATCTTGTCCTGGTGTGAGCGTGAGATCTGGGTTGAGTCCGCCACTGCATCCGACAATTGCGAATAACATAGACAAGATGATTGAATGAATCATAAGAATTTTTCCAATAATTTAGTTTACGTTGACCGGATACCTTTAGATAGCACTCCAGAATTTTTATTGCAAATGATTTGCAATTATAAGGGGGGCTGGGTAATTTGGTCGCACTTATGCTCGAAGCGCTCACCAAAAAATTAAAAAGTGCTGGTTACAAGCTCACGGCTCCACGCTTGGGTATTTTGCGAGTGTTCGCGCAGTCTCAGGGTCGACCAATGAGTGCTGAGGATATTTTTGCTCAACTAGAACCGAGAAATGAGTGCCGTTGCGATCTTGCTTCTATTTATCGCACTTTGAATTTGCTGGAGTTCACCAAAATCATCCGTCAAAGTGATGTATTTGGTGGAGTAGCTCACTATGAGTTGGCCGGTGAGCATCGCCATCATATCATTTGCCGTTCTTGTCATAAAACTGAGCCTTTAAAACTGTGTCAGCTCAAGGAGCAAGAAAAACAGTTTGCCCGGCTGGGTTATCGTGAGATTTCTCATCGACTTGAGTTCAGTGGCTTGTGTCCGACCTGTGCTTGAATAACCAATCTTTTCTAGCTTTCTCAACATGTTCTTGAATACTTTCTTCGCGCGCAGACTTTTTGAGGGCGTTGCCAACGCGTGCTTGCCAATTTTTCATTTCGCGAGCCGGTCGTGTGTTTAAGTTCATTTGCGACTTGTTGCGCAGTAAAAACTCCATGGCCCAGTGGCCATCGATGACATCTTCACGAATCCATTCCAGCGCTGCCGAAGCTGTGAGCGTAATGACTGTGCGATGGTGTCCAGCTTGTTTGACAACTGGATGGGCGAAGTCGGTGAGTAGCGAAAAGCCTTTGAAAAACTCGCCCGTACTGTTGTCCACGGTGGTTTGGTAAATTCCTGCCATAAATAGAACGGGGCTATCGGGATCAAAAAAAGCCATCATTCGACCTTGGTGTTCGCCGGTATAAATAGGTTCTAGAAATTCAGTGGCTGGAACTAGACATCGGCGGGTAAAAAATGCTTCGCGCCACAGAGGGCGCTCGAAGGCTGGCACAAGTCCACGCCGCTCATCCCAGTCGTCAAGGCGTGTGTTGGCTGAAAAACTGATACGCCCCCCTCGGGGCAGCAACGAAAAATGCATGTCTTGTAGATGGTAGCCTTGCTTTTGACGGGTGATCACTGGGGCCAGGGTATACAGGCGCACGTGGCGGTCCCAAGTCCGATCGGGTGTGTGATTGGTTAAGGAAATGTTGAGTAGGGCAGAAAGATCACGTTCCGAGGCTTTTAAAGTGTATTCGGCGCACATACAGACCTGTTATAGACTCAAAGTGAACAGAAATAAAGAGTGGAGGGCTTTAATGTTGATTGCATTTGATAACGAAAATTTTGTTGTGGCTGATAAACCCTCAGGTGTGCTGTCAGTGCCCGCGCGTGACGCTCAAGACCCGCGCCCCTGTTTGGGGCGAGAGCTTCAAGCCCAACTCGGTGCACAGATCTTTCCTGTGCACCGTCTCGACTTTGAGGTGAGTGGCTTGGTGATTTTCGCCAAAACTCCAGAGGCCCATAAATTGGCGCAGAGGTGGTTTGAAAACGGTGATGTGGATAAAACCTACCAAGCTTTATCGCGGCCCTGGAAGAGTGGTGATGCACCTCGCTCGTGGATCGATTGGCGCTCTCAATTGGTGCGAGGCAAACGCAGGGCTTTCGTAGCTCCACATGGAAAGCTTGCGCACACTCGCGCCCGCGTCATTCATATTGAGCAAAATCTTTGGTGGTGGGAGCTTCAGGCCGTGACAGGACGACCACACCAACTGCGATTTGAAATGTTTCAGCACGGTAGCCCTATTCTGGGCGACACTTTATATGCTGGTGAAGCTTCATCGACAGTTGATAAAATCGGTTTGCGTGCGGTGAGTTTGAATTTTTCGAGGTTGACCGAGCGTTTGGGTTTACCTGAGGAGCTAAGGGTTCCTGATTTGCAATGGCCATAAATATCTTTTAAGCTTTAGGCTATGTTGTTTTATTTTATTCGCCACGGGCAAACTGAGGCCAACCGCCAGCAGAGGTTGGCGGGTTCCGGATTAGATTATCCTTTGAATTCTGCAGGACATGCTCAAGCTAAGCTTTTGGGAGAAAGAATTTATTCTCTGATTACGCATCCTGTGCATCGTCTGATTGCGAGCAATATGCTGCGTGCACGTCAGACAGCCGAGTATGTCAGTTTGGCGCTTTCGCTGCCTCTTGAGATTAATCAAGATTTTCGTGAATGGCACCTTGGCGAGTGGGAAGGAAAAAGTTTTGCAGAGTTCGGACACCTGCTTCTGGGTGACGCTGAACCGCAAACGGGAGAATCCCGACAATCCTTCTACTCGCGGGTTGAGCGCGCCTGGCGCGGTGGGCATTCAGACGAGCAACCTTACGTAGTCGTAAGTCATGGAGGTGTTTGGTTGGCTCTCCAAGACATTCTTAAGATTCCGCGCTTCGCGATAAATAATTGTGATTTGGTGAAAGTTCAGGCCGAGGCGCGCGGAATCAGTTGGCGGGCTGAGATTTTGAGCAGCCACTAAATTCACGGCGCTCGACAATCCGCCACACAGCTTTCATTTTGCGCGACCAGGGCAGTGGCAAGGCATTCGGGTGTGCGCTTGTGGCGTACCACCGATAGGCTGGGTGAGCTGAGGTTTGGACTCAAACCGAACTTTGCCCGGCAGGCAGCGACGGCGTAGGCTGTGAGTCCTGTTTTAAAAGTAGAGGACTCTTTTAAGTAATCACGGGCTTGGTAGCGATTAATGCCTATTCCGCTTTTTGACGGCGAGCTTTGCGCAATCACAAAATCAAAATTGGTTATGGTGAGTTTAGTTGAGTTGCAATCTGTTGCGCTGGCAATATTGCGCAAACCAAAAGGATCTTCACCCACGGCATCAATCATAACAACATGTCCATTGATAGCCGCGATGTCGCCAGCGGCAATGGAGCTTGTGGCCGTGACACTTATTTTTTCAAGGCAGCGCAAGCCATTGCTCTGTGGTTCCTTGAATGCACCTGACCCAATGGCATGCACGAGATCTGCCTTCAGTGGCTTTTTTGGATCTGGATCCATTTTGAGGCCAGCTAAAGCTAAAGCTGAAAACACGTACGCCGAGCAATCTATTCCCAGGACGCTGGTGCCGCTGCCCCCATTTTTGAACAAGTCCAGCAATCGGGTGTTGGTCGAACTTGTGTAAGGCTTGCCGCCAAAGTCGTAAATCAACGGCGAATTGCGAACTTCAAAGCAACTGTTTTTAGCCAGACGGTTATCTTTGATGTAATAGTGTGTGCTATTGACGCTTGCTATCGAGGCAATCTCCCGCTTTTTTCCACCTGCAGGATGAGTTCCGACGATTTGAATCCCCTGCACCGAAGGTGTGGCTGTGGTCATGGCGGGTAGCCCTAAGACATCGCAACTTTGGTAGGCTACCGCTAAAGTTTTTCGAGCTCCAAAAACCTCTGGGTTTTGGGTTGCGAGAAGCTGTTCCCAAATAGTTTTTTGGTTGGCAGATGGTCCGGGAACAGGGGGTGTGGGATCGCTGTCAGGGTTGGCGCAAACCGCCTGGAGGCGGACTTCCGCCTCTGCGAGCTTTGCTAATGAATTTTGTAGAGCAGCATGCAATTCTTTGTGCGCCTCTGTGACCCGTATACCCACTTCGGCTTCGGCGAGAGCTTTTTTCCATGTGGCAGTGGATTGCGGTCCCAATTTTTCGTTCACTCCGGTCATTACGACTTGGTAATTTTCTAAGAACGCTTCGACATACTCATCGAGGGTGGGTCCCGAAAAGCCTCGTTCCTGCGCGGCCTGCAGAAGAGCAGAACGTAATTCACGTAACGAGGGAAACTGGGCTCCATCCTCCGCCACGCGCTGCAGACTATCCCACATATCACTTTGTGATAATTTGCAGCCGGCACTGCCGATGGCCGAGTTAGCTATGACGGCTGCTGGGCGACCGGGGGCGCCACAGGCGGTGAGAGTTAATGCACCAATAAGAGCCAGACTAAAGACCTTTAAGTTTTTCATGAAGGTCTAGATCGGCAGTCCCAGCGCGGGTCTTAGGGGATTTTTGTAAGCGGCAATATCTGGGCTTTGGGAGAGAGATTTGACAAAGGTTGTCGGATGAATGCACACCTCGCTGCCGTCACGAGGCGTTAAGGCACCGTGAAGATTCACTTTTAGTTGTCAACGAGTTATTCGTTTTGAGTTGAAATGCAGACTACAGAAAGGGTCGTTTTATGAATTCCTTCGGCACGCTTTCCACGCTCACGGTTAACGGCAAAAGCTATCACTACCATTCGCTACCGGCGTTGGAGAAAAAGCTGGGGATTGATCTGAGTCGTATGCCTTACGGACTGAAGATCTTACTGGAGAATTTACTGCGCTACGAAGATGGCGAGATTGTAAAAAAATCTGACATTGAAGCTTTGCTTAAGCAAGATCCAAAAAAAGAGTCTGACCATGAGATCCAATTCACACCCGGACGCGTGCTACTGCAAGACTTTACCGGGGTTCCGGTGGTGGCAGACTTGGCGGCCATGCGAGCGGCCATGGTGGCGCGTAAAGGCGATGCCGAAAAGGTGAACCCTTTGCAGCCGGTCGACTTGGTCATCGATCATTCGGTACAAGTAGATTACTTTGCTCAGCCCGATGCTTTAGCTAAAAACCTCAAGCTGGAATTTGAGCGTAACGGGGAGCGCTACCAGTTTTTGAAATGGGGGCAAAAGGCTTTTCGCAATTTTCAGGTGGTCCCCCCGGGTACGGGCATTTGCCACCAGGTCAATTTGGAGCATCTAGCCCACGTGGCGATGACAGGTGACATGCGTGGAGAGACATACGTCTATCCGGACACATTGGTGGGTACGGATTCGCACACGCCTATGGTGAATGCGCTGGGTGTTGTTGGTTGGGGTGTGGGGGGAATTGAGGCTGAGGCCGCTATGTTGGGACAACCCTGCACCATGCTTATTCCTCAGGTTGTGGGATTGCAAATGATAGGAAAGCTACCCCCTGGCGCCACAGCCACCGATTTAGTTTTAACGGTCACGCAAATGCTGCGTAAAAAGGGTGTCGTCGGCAAGTTTGTGGAATATTTTGGCGAGGGCGTGGCTACTTTGAGCGTTGCTGACCGAGCCACAATGTCAAATATGGCTCCCGAGTACGGTGCGACTATCGGAATATTTCCAGTCGACGCCAAAACCATTGAGTATTTGCGGGCTACAGGTCGAAGCGATCAGGCCGAAAGAGCTGAAGCTTATTACAAAGCTCAGGGACTTTTTGTTGAGGGCGCAAAAGCGAACGTTCAATATTCAGATGTTTTGACTCTTGATCTAAGTACAATTGAATCCTCATTGGCAGGACCTTCAAAACCGCATGATCGCGTGGCTCTCAAGAGTGTTCGCAATTCGTTTCGTAGATTTGCAGCTTCTCGCTATCAAGAGCCTTTAAAAGCCTTGGAACCTGCACAGCTAGAGGCATGGACTGAATATTCGCAAAGTTTGAGAGTGCCTTGCCTCGAGCAGAGTGAGCGTCATCCTGATAGTGATCTGGGGCCGCTGGGTACGGCTGTTGAGGTTAAAGACTCGCAGGGTAATTCTTATCGCTTAACTCATGGCTCAGTAGTGATTGCAGCGATCACTTCGTGCACAAACACATCTAATCCTGACCTGATGTTGGGAGCCGCTTTGTTGGCTCGCAATGCGGCCCAAAAGGGACTTCGCGCCAAACCTTGGGTAAAGACAAGTTTTGCTCCCGGATCTACCGTGGTGAGTGATTATATCTCCGATGCGGGCTTAATGCCGTCAATGTCGGCTCTCGGTTTTGATCTAGTGGGATATGGTTGCACAACCTGTATCGGTAATTCTGGTCCGCTTCCTCCCCATATTCAGTCCGCGATTGAGAAAGGCGATTTAGCTACGGCGTCGGTACTTTCTGGCAACCGCAATTTTGAGGCTCGAATTCATCCCAGCGTTTTAGCAAACTATTTGGCCTCGCCGCCTCTTGTTGTGGCTTATGCGCTGGCTGGCAACATCAATGTGAATTTGGCGGTGGATCCTATAGGGTATAACGACAAAGGCGAAGCTATTTACCTGAAGGATATCTGGCCTGATCGAAGTGAACTCAACGAGTTGGTAATGAAGCACGTGACTTCAGGAAAGTTTAAGGCTGCTTATGCGGATGTATTTACGGGAGACCGTAATTGGCAGCAAACGCCATCATCCAGTGGTGCCACCTACGGTTGGGAAGAATCAACCTACATCAAGCAACCACCATTTTTTGATATTCAGTTGATTGAAGAAGCCAAGGCAAAAGAGATCAAAGGTGCTCGTATTTTGGGTTTGTTCGGTGATTTTATAACCACGGATCACATTTCACCTGCGGGTAATATTGGCAAGAATTCGCCGGCGGGACAATATTTGCAGGTCAATGGAGTGCCACCTTCCGAGTTCAATTCTTACGGAGCTCGTCGTGGTAATCACGAAGTCATGATTCGGGGTACATTTGCAAACGTACGCATAAAAAACAAGATGGTAGAAAAAGAAGGTGGATTTACTAAGCTGCACCCTGAGAACAAAGAAACTACGATATATGAAGCTGCCCAAGAATATGCCAAGCGTCATACGCCATTGGTGATTTTTGCTGGCAAGGAATACGGCTCAGGCTCTAGTCGTGATTGGGCCGCTAAAGGCACTCGTCTCTTAGGCGTGCGAGCCGTCGTGGCTGAAAGTTTTGAGCGCATTCATCGCTCCAATTTAGTCGGCATGGGAGTTTTGCCAATTCAGCTTGCTGAAGGAGTAAAAGTTGAATCTCTCGGCCTTTCCGGCGACGAGGAAATTGAGATTTTAAACCTAGATAAGATTAATCCTAAATCTGAGATTGAAATCACTATTAAAAAGAATGGTGCGCCGAGAGTGATTAAAGCTAAGGTGCGAATCGATACACCAAATGAGCTTAAGTACTTCCGCAGCGGTGGTATTTTGCCATTCGTTCTGGATCGTTTGGCGAAATAGGTCACTATCTAAAAAGAATGGAATGGAGTTATACATTCCATTCTTTTTTTACAGCTCTATTTGGCTACCGATTTCAATCACTTGATTGGCTGGAATTTGAAAGAACTGCGTAGCCCGATAAGCGTTACGAGACATGAAGGAGAAGATATGTTCTCGCCAAAGCGCCATGCCGCCATGCTTTTGCGCAGCAATTAAAGTTTCACGCCCTAAAAAGAAGGTGATTTCAGAAAGCGGTATATCCAAACCCTTTACTTTGATGGCTTCCAGAACTTCCTGAATCGACGGGGCTTCCATAAAGCCAAAGTAAACAGTGACTCGGTGTAGTCCATCGCGATGACTTTCAACTCGAGCGCGATCGCCGCGGCTGATCCGTGGAACATCGCGGGTAACAAGACTCAATACAATCACGCGTTCATGGATGACATGATTGTGTTTCAGATTGCGAGCGAGAGCTGGAGGAATCATGTCTGGATCAGTGCTCATGAACATTGCAGTTCCAGGGATTTTAAAAACGCCCTCGGGAGTTCTCTTCGCAAACTCTTCAAAGCGTTCACACTGTGCTTTTAGGCGTATCGCCAGAATTCTGCGGCCGCGCTTCCATGTAGTCATCAGAGTAAAAATCACAGCAGCAATAAGCAGTGGAAAGTAGCCGCCATCAGGAACTTTAACGATATTGGATCCGAGGAACACAAAATCGGTCAGCAAAAAAATGACACCGGCCAAACCCACGCGCACGGGCGACCACCGCCAACGCTTCCAAGCAACAAACAGGGCAATTGTTGTTGTGATTGCCATGGTTAAAGAAACGGCAATTCCATAGGCTGAGGCCAAGTTGCTAGAAGTCTTGAATTCAACGACAAGCCAAATGGTGGCGAGCATCAGGGCCCAGTTCATTGCAGGGATATAGATCTGTCCAATTTCTTGACTGGATGTGTGAACGATTCTAAGGCGTGGACAATATCCTAGAGCTATCGCTTGTCGGGTCAAAGAAAATACACCCGAAATCAAGGCCTGAGAGGCCACAATCGAGGCGAGTGTGGCGATGCCAACAGCAGGGTAGAGGGCCCATTCGGGAGCCAAGAGAAAAAACGGATTTTCAATCGCTTGAGGATTTTTGATGAGCAGGGCCCCTTGGCCGAGATAGTTAATAACAAGAGCGGGAAAAACAATAGCGGTCCATCCACGCTGAATGGGTCTACGCCCAAAATGTCCCATATCTGCATACAGAGACTCACATCCAGTAACGACCAGAAACACTGATCCCAATGCCCAAAAAACTTTGATGCCATGATTGGCCACTAGTTCAAAGGCCCACATCGGATTAAAGGCATTCAGTACATACTGAGATGCGAAAATTTGCGGTAACCCCATAGCTGTCAGCATGGCAAAGTAGACTAAGATGATTGGACCAAAAACCATCCCTATTCGAGTGGTGCCGCTACTTTGAAGATAAAACAAGCTGCCAAGAATGAAGACGGCAATGAGAATTATGTAATCGTTAAAAATTGGGGTGGCAATTTTAAGGCCTTCAACGGCCGACAGAACCGTGACAGCGGGCGTAAGCATACCGTCACCGTACAGCAAAGCTGCGCCAAACAAACCAAGAAAAACAAGCCAACGTTTTCGCCCGCCGGAGGTTTTGTTTTGTGGCAGGGCTAAAGCGAGTAACGCCAAAATACCGCCTTCGCCCTTATTGTCTGCATAAAGTACGAAGCGCATATATTTTAATGAAACAACCAAAATGAGTGACCAGATGATCAGAGAAAGTATGCCCAGAACATTATCGGTCGTGGGTGCTATGCCATAATGCTCTGAGAAGCATTCGCGCATGGCGTACATCGGAGAGGTTCCGATATCGCCGTAGGCGACGCCCAAAGCGCCTAGAGTGAGAGCCCAAATACGTGAGGAGTCATGTTGCTTTTGGTCATTCATGTGGACGTGCGCTTTTTTGCTCCAGTTTTATTTGCCTATCAAGCATATTATTCACTTTATTTTTAACACGAGCAACTAAGAGAAAATCAATTGTGAATCTCGAGCGGCAACTTAAGCGTTTTGTTCGTCAAATACGTCCAGGTTTGATTGGAGCCACCAATAACCCAAACGTCAATTTGGCGCAGGTCATCGAAGAATTAAAAGCCTCGCCTGATCTTTGCGCCGAAATTGCCGAAGGTTTTACGGCTCTATTTGCGGCTCGTGATTTGACCACAGCACTGACTGAAACTGGCTTGACGCTTGAGTCGGGGGTCTTTTCAGAAATCTTTAAGCGTTTAGAATATAAGCTCTTGCCCAAGGCGGTTGATGATCAGGATATTTTGGGCTTTTTGTCGTGTGTATTTGATGCGCAAAGTGATGCGGATTGGCTCGAGCAAATTGATCGCGATCTTTTTTGTGAATTTATGAGCATGATCCTACCTGATCGCGAAAAGCTCATTGAACAAATCGCACCTCAGCTTTTCATGAGCCTCGAGATCTTAAGTTTGCGTTTGGCGGGAATGGGTTATGATCCACTGGTCAACCAAAGACTCAAAGCACGCAAAGAATTTCAGCACGCTTTTATGGAAGTCACACGGCACGTGCACGCTCTGCTGGATGGTAGTGGTGATGGCGCTCTCGACCCTCTACGAGAAGCTCTCCATCGTTGCCGGCAGTCGTTACGTTGGGTGCGTTCGCGACGTAATGTTGATGGAGCTTCCTTGGCTCTCACGTACCGATTGATGAAGATTGAACAAATCTTAGACCGTATGGCGGCCCTATTGGATTTGATCCATGTGGTTTTGGACGATTGGAATCCGCGTCCAGCGCGGGAACTTTTTTTTGCGGTGATTTTGGCGGAACTTCGTCGGTTCAACGTCTTCGGTTTTTTAGTTAGAAACTTTGAGTTGTTGGCTTATCAGATCACCGAGCATACCGGTAAGGCGGGAGAACATTACATCACGCGCAGTCGATCCGAATGGCAAGGTATGTTTCGCTCAGCAGCCCTGGGTGGCGTCGTGGTCGCGGGTTTAGCGATATTAAAAACTCTGCTTGCGCGATTGAATTTGCCGCCAGGTCCAGAATTTTTAGCCTCCGGGGCGATCTATGCGGGTGGTTTTGTTCTCATTCATTCGATAGGAGCAGCCTTAGCGACAAAGCAGCCAGCCATGACAGCCAGTGCTTTGGCCTCGGCTTTGGATGAGGCGAAAAATTCCGATCAGGCCATGGACAACTTAAGCGAAATCATTATCCGCACGATTCGCAGCCAATTGGTAGCTGTTTTGGGCAATTACCTCGTGGCCTTTCCAGTTGCCGCTCTAGTTTGCACGCCGTTTGTACTCATGAATTGGCCGTTAATGGCACCAGAAAAGGCTCGCTCGGTGATTGAGTCGTTTCATCCTTTTTTGAGTCTCAGTTTTATTTATGCGGCCATTGCCGGTGTGTGGTTGTTTGTGAGTGGCCTGGTAGCTGGTTTTGCCGATAATTGGTTTGTCTTTAACCATGTGGGAGCAAGGTTGAAAAGCTCAGAGCTTTTAAGTCGCATGGTTGGTCCACAAAATTTAGATCGAGCCATTCAGCTTATCGACCACAATCTTGGTTTTTGGGCAGGAAATATTAGCTTAGGTTTTTTTCTTGCCGCCATGCCCACTTTGGGTGTGATTACGGGACTCCCTTTAGATATTCGTCATATTACTTTTTCTTCGGCCGCATTTGGTGCAGCTATGACGACTTTGAAATTTGATATCAGCGCTGGATTGGCGCTGATGATAGCGATTAGTATTTTTGTGATGGGACTAGTTAATCTGACGGTGAGCTTCTCGCTCAGTTTGCTGGTGGCTGTTAAATCGCGCCGTATTCGCTTTGCTCAAACTCCTCAGCTTCTCAGAATCTTGGGCCAAAAGTTTTTAAATCGACCGGGGGAATTCTTTTTGCCACTGAAAGATCCACCATGAAAGTGTGGAGATTAAAAAAGGGTGGTGATCGGCGTTTGCGTCAGGGACATCCATGGATTTTCAGCTCTGAATTGGCACATTCCCAGAAAGAAGTTCTGCCCGGCGAGATTGTAGAACTGCGAGATTATCAAGATCGTTTTTTAGCCTTTGGATACGCGCATCCCTCGTCACAGATTTGTTTTCGTAAATTGTCTTCTCGCTCGAAGGAAACCGATATTTTTTCGGTCGATTTTTTTGTGCGTCGGCTGCGGGCGGCCCACGAGCATCGGCGGTCAGCTGGATGGACGTCTTTTAGTCATCGTTGGCTGTTTGCTGAGGCCGATGGCGTACCCGGTTTAATCGTGGATGCTTTCTTGGGCGTGGATCAGAACTGGTTGGTTGTTGTGCAAGCGTCGACAGCTGGGGTTGAGCGCGCCTTACCTGAGCTCTATCAAGCTCTGAAGTGCTTCGAGAAAGACTTTGAACAAATGACTGTGATCGAAGCTCCTTCAAGTCAGGCACGTAAACTTGAAGGTTTGCCACTGGCTGAGAAAAAACTAATTTCGGGTTTAGAACGTAACCTTTCAGCGATTGAGCTTTGTTTTCACGGTGGATTGCGGCTGACATGCGATCTATTGCATGGGCAAAAAACGGGTTTTTTCCTCGATCAGCAGTGGAATGTGGGAATTCTGAAACAATTATTAGTGGCCAACTTTCAAAACTTTGGCGCTCCTGTGCGAGTTCTTGATGTTTGTTGCTATGTGGGGCAGTGGGCTTCGCATGCTGCGCAGACGCTTGGCGGGCTGGGTTTGCAAACAGAAGTTACATTGGTTGATGTTTCTAAAGAGGCTCTCGAATTGGCGCAAAAAAATGTGAGTGCGCAAGGGGCGCGGGTCAAATGCATTCAGGCTGATGTATTACAGGTTTTGGGTGAAATGCCCGTAGATGAGTTGTTTGACGTTGTTATTTGCGATCCTCCGGCTTTTGTTAAAAAGAAGGCAGACCGCGATGCGGGCTTGCGGGCCTACACCAAAATCAATCGCGATGCGCTTAAATTGTTGCGTCCCTCAGGACTATATATAGCCAGCTCGTGCTCGGGCCTAGTGACCGCTGAGGATTGGCGAGTGGTTATGACAGAAGCAGGTCAAAAGGTAGGCCGTTCTTTTAAGCGACTGGCTATGGGAGGTCATGGTCCGGACCATCCGGTGCGCCCAGAATTTCCTGAGGGGGAGTACCTCAAGTGTTTTTTGGGACGCGTTGATTTTCCTTTTTGAACTACCGGTATGATTTTTCAAGGGTGTCACTTTTACCGTTTGCACTAACGGTCAGGACGACTCGGACTTCAGTGACCCGAGAGACATTTACACAATTAAAAACGAGCGAACTCTTGCCTGCGGGTAGAGCGCCTGTTTGAGATGGGCAAACCGCAGTTCCGTCTGGAGCCAGGATGCGCACTTCATATTCGATAGGAGTAGAAAGATCACCTGGGTGGGTGACTCCCGCAACAAATTTAAACTCGCTAAAGTCGTCGTTTGTGTCTGATAGTTTGAGGAGAGTAAAATCAGAGAAAAAATTAGGCGCGCTCGTGTAACGGTAGTCAAAAAAATCGGCTTGCGATAGTTGTGAGCTGGAGAGATGCTGCGGATCCATAGCGCAATTTTGGAATAAGGTTAAAGCCCCTCCAGTAGAGATAGCGAATAAAAAAAATGCGGTGAAACGTTGAGAGAGTTTATTCATAGAGTTCCTAGATAAACCGCAATTAGCCGTATTTGCTCAGCAGACAAGTTGGTGAGATCTTTCATGTCAGGTACTCCTTGAATTGCATTTTTGATTTGATCGGAAGTCCTTTGACGTAGGTCAGATGATTTGTGGCAGTTAACGCATTGAGAAAATAGATCTTTTCCCCTTAAGACTTCAGGATTTGGTGGGCGATCTTCATCGAGTGGCTGAGTTCCGCTGGGGTAGTTGATGTCAATGGGACCCACCTGCAATTCAAAAAGTTGCCTGCTTTTTTCGATTTTAAAAAAGACTTGGACCTCTGACGGCGAAGCGCACTTCAGCAGATAGATCAAAGGCAAAAATGGATCTTTCATGATTCGACAATCAGCTCCATTAGCACTTTTGACGTTAGCGGAAAATGCGATTCCCCCTTGAGTAAGAATATCTCCGCTCAATTTGAGTGGAATGATGACACCCGGAATGCGAGCATCGTCTTCGTATAGACTTTTTGCCTCCAGCTGGACTTGCGCAAAGCCCTCGTCAGCAAAGAATAATAGCGCTATCATCAGCAACGCTTGCATCATAAGATTTGCCAAAGACTTGAAGCGCAAACAGTAAATATCACTTTGCTCCAATGATCTTTGGTCACTCCTTCTTTCGGAAACATGACTAAAAGTGATTCAATCAGTCCCGGTTGAGGGGCTGGTTTGCCGCGATAAAACAGGTGAAACAATCTTTCAATATTTTCTTCTGAGGGTATGGGAATCGCGCTCGCGTTTGAGATTCTTTTGAGAGCGTAGTCTAACGTTTTACTATCGGAACTGAGATCTGAGCAGGCTCGAGTCACCAGGGCCTGCCGACTGACTGTGGGTTTTGGGTTGACTTGAGCGGCATTGAGTAGACCGCGTCCGCACGCTTCTGCGCTATCTGCTCTCACCCATTGATTTTTGGTCGAATCAAAGGTGTTTTGATCCTCGTAAAGAGAACAGGGGCTGGCAAATTCAGTCGTGTTGATCCGAATGCGTGCTGAATCGGTGCTTGCGGCTAAGGGGCCAAAAATATCTGTAAACAGCGATTGAAGATAGAAACGATCCGCCAAAATGGGCTCATATTGCGTGGCCGTTTTTTCTTTCTTGTCAACGACATCATGGTCTTCAAGTCGGTGTTCAATTATAGTTCCTGTAGCATTACTCATCAAATCACGGGATTGAAAGCCTTGCTCAAATCCGCAATTTTGAAAAGGAGATAGACAAGCGATTAAGATCAATAACAAACCAGTTCGGTAAGTCACAGATTTAAGCATTGTTAGCCTCTTCTTTAACCGGCACCCAAATTCCGTTTTCAGGCTTTAAGAGAGTTCGTCCGTTGGTGACGATGTCCTCAGTATCAGCGCCCAGCATTGCGGCAATGGTGCGAGCCACGTCATTGACTTGAATGGGACGGTTATAGCCAGGGGTACTGAAAGACCTGGCGACTCCGAAAGTCCCTGGGTAATCGGAGTTCAAAGAACTCTTCTGAATGTTTCCAATAACAGCGTTGTTTTTGATCATGCCTGATATCAGAGTGGCATTGCTTGCCTGAAAGGCGTGATCTGACCCTCGGCCCGAAACGTGAGGTCTGCGGTTGAATTCAGCTGAAATATGCAACACGGTTTTATCGAAAAGGCCGTTTTCTTTAAGTGTGCTGACGTATTGAGTGAGGCATCCTGCAAAAGCTCTAAAAAACAAGGTCGTGCCCAGTGTGCTCACTAGGCTTCCGATAAAGTGTTGATCATGGATGATATCAAAAGTGCCGATTCCACTTTGTGCCTGAGTTAATCCATCAAAATTTAGGCTCATGGTTGAGGTGGTTTTGTCGATGAGCAGTTCAGCTAAGGCGAAGTTTTCGGCCATGCGCGGAGCTTGCGTTTTATCGCTGATGATATCGCGTAGATCGCTCAACTTGATGGTCGTATTGGGCGAAAAACGAAAGGCTGCCCCAGAGTCTACTTTTATGTTGGTATCAAAAAGTCCCGGCAATGATCCTTTTTTGGGGTACAGAGCTTCAGCGACGATGTTTCTGTATTTCTCCACAGTGGGATTCCAATCGTCGGCAATTTTCAAAATATTGTCATGGATCAGTTCCATGGCATTATCGTACATCTTGGTTAAAGACGAAGACGTGATGCCGTTGATTTGTGCGTATTGTTCAAATTGTGTAAAAGCTTGCTCCTGCAGTTTTAACGCAACTCCATTGTGTAGTGAGCTACTGGATAAAAAATCACGAAAAGGTGCAAGTAGGGTTGATACTGGGTTGACCGTGGTAGTCTCTGTAAAGTTGAGAAGGCTGGCACTAAAACCTTTTTTTGACTTGAAATTTCTGCCTGAAATGGCCACGCCATCTGACACGCAAGGGATTGGTCGATTGGCACCGTCGGCCACTACGCCGTGAAGACTCAGTCCACCAATGATCGGTGCCGTTTGGCGGGAATTGGAAAGGGCGTGGTTGTCAATTTCCATATCCATGCCACGAATAAAAAGGGTGTGTGGCAAAAGGTCTGAAAATTTTTGCGTTTTGAGGTCCATTTTCCAAACCGGCGGCAGATAAATGGTTTTGCCACCGACTGAGTGTTTTTCGGCCGCATACACGGTGCGAACTTCGTTAGATACCACTTGGAACTTTGTGCCGAAATTTCCAGCCTCGAAGTTTTGATTAGTCCTTCCCATCGGCGTAAGTGGAAGATCAAAATACCAGCGAGGCGGGCCACCGCGCAGAGAAAGGTGAATATAATATCCCGTTGGATTCAGCAAATTTTGAGTTTGTGCAAAGGCTCGACGGACGAAGCTAGAAAGAACCGTGTCGACCAGCAATGATCCGGTACCCAAGAAGGCCAAAGAGCGACTGGCAAAGCGCAAAAATTCACGGCGTGCCAAATGGGTCTTCATAAGTCTTCCTCCGTCAAATAGTTGCTCTCCTGAAAGCTGGGAGAAGCAAAAATTGCCTTGAGAAGAGTGCGCACGCTCTGGCTTTGCTTGAAATCGTTACCGAGCTTAAGAACCTGATTTCGGTGCCGAAGATCTAAGTTTTTGGTCGGAATTAAATTTAGATCGACATTTACACCGGTAAAAAATTGGTAGTATCTTTTGGCGGCACATGTGTAGAGGTCTTGACCGGCAGCTAATTTGCTTCCCAGCTCTGCAAGAGTCGAAAAATTTGCAGTGATTTTTCTTTTACTGTGCCGTTCGCGATAATTGAGTCTACCTTGAGGTGTTTTTAATGCAAAGGTTGTGGCTGAGGTGGAGCTTGGAAGTCGAGCAAATCCAAAAAAGTTTAAGCCCATATTTTGGGAGTTAAGATTCGGATTCGGTCCAGATGTAAATAAAAATAAATTACGAAAACCAAACGCCAGGCCATCAATGCTTGAATGGCATTGCATACAGGTGGATTGTTTGTGAAAAGCGTAGTCTGAATTTGTGTCTACTTCTGGACTCACATCTTCAGTTGTGAGGGTTGGTAGTTGATGGCATAAAAGGTCTTCAAAAACGCGGGCTGCAAGACGTCGATTGATGTCTGAAAATCCGTTGGCTAAGGTTCCATTGATCAAATTGGCATTATTTTGTAAAAATGCTTGCGATCCTAAGATTCCGCCGCCGAAATGGCCATTAGACTCAAAGTTGAGTAACATCGCTTTTTGAGCTTCGGTCACATCTGCAGCTCCCCCAGCGTTTCTAATGGTGGGTCTAAACGAAGACAGCTTAAGGCTTTGTGACGCTTTCACTCCCACCAAATCCCCCACCTCGGTGATTTGGCTAGGTTTTATGCGCATAACGTCAACCCCTTTACTCACGAAGCTATTATTTTCTAGGGTTGTCTTTGAATAGATTAGCAACAGATCAGTCTCGTTCTTGTAAGGGTAATCATTTTGATAAGAAACAATACGTTGAGCGAGAAATGGGTTTTCTTCGTTTGGATATTTTTTTTGATCGCGCACCCCTGATAGACCAGCGCCGTGGGTGACAACGCTGCTAAATTTGGCTTCGGGTAAAAAGGCGGCACGGGTAAAGTAAAGCGGAGCCTCTTCGGCGTCACGTATAAGATCTCCCGCAGCGGGGTTGACGTGTATGGGGGATTGAAACCAGGTTCGGTGCAAATTATGAAATGTTCGCAGAATAGATTTGGCCTCGCCGCTGGTGCGGTTTTGAAGAACTCCCGCCGGGGAGAATTTGGCTCGATCAAAGAGCTCTATGCAAGCATCTATGGCTGTCTTAGTTCCACTTTTTACGCCGACAAAGAGGGGATCTGCTTCATTAGGTACCTGGCGTACCATGCGGGTATAGCAGCGGGTGTAAATTTCAATTGGGTTGAGTGTTTCAGATTGAGATGAATGGGCAAACAACGAGGTCCAGATCAATGCTGGTGCTAGCCAAGGTTTCGATTTCACGCCAACCGTACCTCAAATAAAAATTGTTCCGCGTGGGGCTGGGACTATGGAGGAGATCGGTAAAAACCAAATTTAAGTTGAGGGGCTTTGTTGTTTTTTTTTAACCAAAGCTGTCGATTTTAACGAGCCGTGGGCAATAGAAGTCTCCTATCGCCCAGGCTATTTTAAAAGGAAAAAAACGAGTTACCTAACGGCGTTGGCAGTAACCAGGAGGAATGTAGCAATCTTTCGGGTCTCCGCAAGCCATCATTGCGTTATAAGCGGCATCATCTTGGCTGTAACCAACGCCAACATAGCCTTTTGCGCCTTCACCAAAGCTGCCAAAGGCAATGCATTGCCAAGCATCAGCGGGTGTGGAGTTGGACCACCACCAAATTGGAAATAAAGCTCCAGCCCACCACCAGCTAGGCCGAAATAGTTTATTCCATGTCCAGCCACGAGGTCGCTGGTGGTGACTGGCAAACCCACCCATAGATGAATTTTGTCTACCACGATGAGGGGCTATTCGCGGGTAAGGGCGCACTCCGGGAGTTAAAGCAGGGCGGTGTGAATGCGATGGGGAGCGATAGACGGGTGGTGAGGGACGATGCGTACCTCGGTGACCGCCAAAATGGCCACCGCCATGGCTTCGATGGCCGCCGCCACCATAGCCTCTATGGCCGCCGCCACGGTGCTGCCTAAATTGAGTTTGAATTAAAAGCGGATTGGATTCAGTCACGCCATCGTCCAAAAACATTCCGCTTTCAAAATCATAATTGGACAGTTCTGCGCTGTACTCATTCGCGAATACTCCTGGCGAAGGCAAGGCATGAGATGTTCCTGCGGACAGCATCAAGCCAGTCAGCAGAATCATAGATTCTTTGAACATATAAACCTCTTTCTTTGGTCGTAGGACAGAGCGGGATACCAAAAGGCGCTTTGTCTGGCGAGGGAATTCTCCAAGGCTTCACTTTCTTAGGGTGGAAGCGTTGGGAGGATAAGGACTTTCTTTGACCTCAGCTCAAAAGCATGCGATTCATTGGTCTCAGTAAAATCGGGGCGTGGCGCAGTCCGGTAGCGCGTTTGCTTCGGGAGCAAAAGGTCGCTGGTTCGAATCCAGTCGCCCCGACCAAGCTAAACCCCCGAAATCATTAATAAAAAAATAAATAAGTTACAGCAAAATACAGGTCAAAATTGGTGCCAAACCGGGTCTAAAAGGGCTTAAAAGGGCCTTTCCGGGCATCAGCATTCGGAAACTATTCGGAACCTGTATTCAAACCTATTCAAGTGACGTGGAGGTTTCAAGCGATGCTGAAGCTGCTCGACTTTAGGAAGAGAAACTGAAGTTTCTGCGAGCAAACGCGAAAAGGCTTTTGGGATCAACGGGTAGCGCTCCAACATGCCTGAAGATAAGCTCACCCCTGAAGCCCTCGAAATCTGCAAAACCAAGACTATCGGACAGGTCTAAAGTCGAATCTCGATTTAGGAAAATCTCAAAATTAGAATTTCGTTTTTAAAACGAATCTAGCGATTTACCCAGAAAATAAAAAAGAGCCCCTGCGAATGGCTCAAGAATTCTCGCAGATTATTCAAGCGGCGCCATCACACTGTCGATAAGATCGAACATGCATTGGTGCAGGTGTGCTGCTATCCTCATTTCCCTCTGTCTGCTTTCAGGTTTGATGACCTCTTGTTCTGAAAATTCGACAACGGATCCCACGCTCGGAGACGAGGATTATTCCAGTCTCTATCCGAATTTCTATGCAATGTTCAGAGACAAAATCGATCTGACCAATCTGCCCGACTACAAAGGCCAGAGCAAGCCTGCCTACATCACCAAAGACAACTCGGCCGCAAACCCGATTGACAACAGAACAGTGATCCTGGGTCGGGTTCTTTTTTACGACAAAAATCTTTCCAGCAATCAGACGGTTTCATGTTCCACCTGCCACAGACAGGCTAACGCCTTCAGCGACACGAACCTCGTCAGCGCCGGAGTGAACGGCCAAACCAGCCGCCACGCCATGCGCTTAATCAATTCGCGCTTTGGAGTTGAAACAAAGTTTTTTTGGGATGAGCGTGCGGGCAGCCTCGAAAATCAGACAACTCTCCCTATCCAGGACCATAATGAAATGGGCTTCAGCGGCTTAAATGGAGATCCCGCCCTACCGCAACTCATCGAACGGATGGAGCAAATAGGCTATTACAGGGACCTTTTCAACTTTGCCTTCGGGAGCAGCGAAATTAACGAAACAAAAATCCAGAAAGCTCTTGCTCAGTTCATCCGGAGCATCCAATCCTTTGATTCAAAATACGATTCGGGGCGGTTCCAAGTCGGCTCTGATGGGCCCAATTTCCCGAACTTCACGACAGATGAAAACGCCGGCAAACGGCTCTTCATAGCTCCTCCTCAGCAAGGTGGGCTCGGATGCGCCGGCTGCCACCGTCCGCCGGAGTTTGATATCGATCCTCTTTCCGGCAACAATGGCTTGATTAGCGTTTTCGGGAACGTCGCGAGTTCGGATACCACCGTAACCAGGTCCCCGAGTTTGCGTGATCTAGTGAAACCGGATGGCTCCAGCAATGGATCTTTCATGCATGACGGAAGTCTGGCCACGATTGAGGCCGTCGTTGAACATTACAACAGCGGCATCACAGACAACCCGGGCCTTGACCCCAGATTGAAACCCAATGGTCTGCCACTGCGCCTGAATCTCAGTATCGACCAAAAAAGGCAGCTCAGTTCGTTCTTGAAAACTCTTTCCGGCACCGATGTGTATTCAAACACCAGATGGTCTGATCCATTTTGATTATCAGACGAAGAACGCCAGGAAAGGATCCCGCCGTTAAATCGCGAAATCCAGATCTCCGCCTCGGAAAATCCCATCGAAGTTTTTTCAACTCCCAAACAGGATTGGTGGCCACCAACTCAGGATTTTCGTTCCACGCCGGCGGCGCCATGGCCGGCCCGGGGACCGGCGCAAACTGCCGACCACGACCTCCAACAGTTCCCAGATTTCGATATCATGTGATGGTTACTGCGACCACTCAAGTCTGAGATGCGCTCAACTCCTGCCTAAATCATCAAAACTCGACGGAAAATCTAAAAACTCATATTATTCTTATCCTCCGGTAGGAAAAATGTTGGAGTTGAAACCACGATCAACTGTCCAATATTTTATTGAAAATCCGACCCTGGATATGTTTTCTAAAACCTATAGGGAATTGCCATGAAAAAATTAGAGTTTTCTAAGAATCGCCTCACATACGGACAAGCGAACAAGATTTGCGCGATTGAGATCATCAAGGCTGTGGAAACTCCTTTTGGTGTTTTGGTTCTGTTCAATTGGGATAAGCTTCCCAAGCGAAATATGTTCTTGCTCGACGACAACTTGAATGAAATTTGGCAGGTTGAAGAAATCAATTCCGAAGTACCACATTGTCCCTATACAGGGGTTTTATTCTCCGGTGGAAAAATCACGGCGAACGGGTTGGGGTTTAAGTGCGAAATCAATGCGCAGACCGGCCGCTATGAGAACGCCGAATTTACCAAATAAATTTTTTGAGGCTAGCCGCGTTTTCGTCATTTAATCCTCCGCCTTCTGAACCTCAAGAGTCTATTCGTAAATGAACCCATCATTGACGCTGGTGTTCGGCCCCACTCCGCGGGTTCATCCACCCCAAACAATCAATTTCGACCCCCTTCAAACCGCCGTGTGATTAGACCTGGCAATCGGTGCATTCACTGTAGAAATGGGGGTCCAAAGATCCTTCATTGCTACTACTGGCATTGGAGTCGGACCGGGAGTCGGATTTAGATTTGGATTCGGAGTCGGCGTCGGAGTGGGATCTTGTCCCTTAGACGAGGAATCCAAAAGGCCTGGTGGGGTCGGATCAAAACTTTGTCCGCAGTTCTGAAAAACAATGAGAACAATCAAACTGATTGCGGCGGCCGCAAAAGTCTTGCTAGGCGACTTCGAAGTCTGGCGCCACTTCATTATCGCTAGGGTTCTAGCGTCGGCCAGTCAGCATGGCGGCCCAGGTCTTCCGTTTAAAACGAAAGCTATCGGTAAAAACCCCAAGTAGGTGGATGCAGATGAGGGTTTGTAGTGCGGTTGCTATGAAGCTATGGAGCTCTTCAACCCAATCCTCTCCCCAAAAAGCGTCTAGGCCCATCATCCAACCCGAGATGCCCAAGCCCAAAATGCAGAACCATATTCCAATGTAAGCGAGGGCTGCTAAGGGGTTGTGACCCTCATAAATGCCGTCAGGATCTGAGAAGTTCCTGCGAGCAAACGCAAAAAGGCTTTTGGGGTGAACGGGTAGCGCTTTTAATCGGGATGCCGAGTTACCCCAAAAACTCCACAGAATGCGAAGAACCACGGTGGAGACGGCAATATAGCCGCTCCACTCATGAGCATACTCGCCCTCCTCTAAAACGAAAAGATTGAGTAGTACGCAAGCCGCCAGCGTCCAATGCAAAACCCGTGTGGGCTTGTCCCAGATCACGCGCGAGTTATGAGTCACTTTACGATCTTTTCTTTCACCGTTTCGCCGTTGACTGGATTGAAATAGATCTCGACCTTTTTACCGTCTTTATCCCAACCATAAATTTCGTAACAGTTGGTTTTTGTGACTTTAAATTTTTTGATCTTATAGCCGTCATCTTTTAGGCTCTGTTCAAATTCTTTTTGATCCTTCCATTTTTCCTTTGGTTCGGTGGTGCATTGTGGGTCGGCAAACGCCGGCAATGCCATGAGGCTGAGAAGGGTAGAGATTAATTTTGCTTTCATATTTACTCCTTGGGTTATTCTTGCTGAGATCAAAATTGCAAAAGTATAGCTACACCAAAGCATGCGAAAAGAAGACAAGCCACTATTCGCACCCACTTCATGGGCACCTTTTTGAGAAGCCTTTCTCCTAAAAACACAGCCATTCCATTTGCCGCCACCATTCCAGCCGTGGTGCCCACCGTGACGGAAATCACATTTGAATAGTGCGCGCCTAGGGCTACGGTGGCGAGCTGAGTCTTATCACCCATCTCGGCTAAAAAAAAACAAATCACCGTGGTGACGAAAACGCCAAAGCGCCCGCTTGTCTGAATTTCGTCTTCTTTGTCGGGAATTAAAATCCAAATTGCAAACGCAAAAAAGATGAGAGCCAAAGACCACTTGAGTAAGTAGGGGCTAATTTGAGCGGCAGCATATCCGCCCAACCACGACGCGAGCGCATGGTTGAGCACGGTTGCAACCGTGACTCCCGTAAGAATCGTCCAAGGTTTCTTGAGCCGTGCAATAAGAACTAGCGTGAGAAGCTGGGTCTTGTCACCCATTTCACCGGCAAACACGAGTAAAAAAGAATTAAGAAAAGACTCCGTAAATACCTCACAATTTACCATGAGGTTTAGATTCTCTTGAAAAGAAAACGAAACCCCACGGCACAACAAACAATGCCAGTGTCAGTCTCGTCAGCAGAACCATTAATGCTTCTGCAAGTGTGCCGGGGTTTTTTCCCAGTGTGTCGACACAAATTTCAAGCAATGCTTGAACGACTACTCCCTAACGTCCAAGAAGCTAGCCAAGTGAAAGGAAAAAATCAAATTCAAAATTAGGTGTGCATTCTGCAATGACACTCACCGACCTGCTTCATATTTCCAAGCCGGACTATGAATTCGCGATACAGCTTCAACTGACATTTTTTGTCAGTTTCGGGAACCCAAAGACGACAAAAAGGTTTTGGGTCGTGGCATATTCATTGCTCGATGGGTAGGTGGCATAGAGTGAATACTTATTGGAGTTAAAGATGTTAAGGTCAGATTTTGGATTAAAGGCTTTCATAGCTTTGGCAATATTTTGTAGTCAAGCGACGTATGCCGTCTCTTTGGAGACGAGAATAAATGGAGTTCTAGAGAAAGCCCTAGCATCTAGTGACTGTAAGCTCGAAGACTGCCCATTGGTTGTGTTCAGTTTGAAGAACGGAGGCTCGGCCGAGGTTTATGTCGTAGACGTGGATTCCTCTAAAGTCGTTAGTAGACTGAAAAAAATGATCGCTCATCAGGTTGTAATCACCGGATTTTACGATGAACTCGAGAACACAATTTATACCGAGAGCAGTAAAATCCGGCTATTACGTTCAAAGTAGATTTTATTTTATAGTTCTTGTCTAAATCGTTTCATCTGTATGGGGCCAATTCCAGTGACTTGATATATGAATGGCTCATTGGTTTTCAAAAATGCCACTGAGTTGGCTTGTCTGCGGATGTAGTCGCCGGCACGGAGGTGAGCCGTTTGCCAAGCGCCAAACTCTATAAGGTTGCCCCATTCGCAGCTGCCTTGGATAATGGTTATTCTTTGTTCAGAACTGGTAGTGTGTGGCATCATTTTATAATTTTCGGGTAGACGTACGCGAATTGTGTAAGGCTCAGGTTTATTTGGATCTCCGTCGATCATCGCATATTCGGATCCTTCAGCGAAACCATGAGGTCCAGGAATCCATTGCAGATTTTGATTATAAACAATTAATATTTTTTCTTCATTGTCTATCCGTTCGGCTACTCCTTGTAAGGGGTTGAGCAGAACAATAAAAAGGCAAAATATTTTTTTCATAATAGCACTCCTTGGTTGTGGAAATTGCGCGTGTTGCTCAAAGTTAGTCAATTTTTTGATTGACGCATGATGGACGAATGGCTGGATAAATTTGGTATCTATTGCTAAACTCTTGAGTAGTAGGAATCATTTAGCCATGAGCTCAAGCATAATTTTTCTGGTTTGCATTTTAGCGGTTGTCTCTGTGCCATTGGCCGCCACTGAAATTAAAGTTGAACTTGGTCAAGCTGAAAGCCGGGGCAATCGATTTCAGATTCCAGGTGATTCTGGCACCGAGTTACATATGCCCAAAAAGACGGCTGTTTATTATCGGCTTGAGGCGGAAAAAGAGTTCGGTGCAAAGGCTTTGCTGCGTTTGGTTTATGCCCCGTTAACAATTCAGTATGTATCGCAGGCTGACGAGACGACTCTTTACGATCAAACCACCTTCGCTGCAGGCGAGAGATTAAAGACAAAATTTCGCTTCGATTCTTACCGCGCTGGCTATCTCTACCGTTTACTCGGCGGGAGCTTTAGTTTTTGGGCTGGAGTCACCGTAAAGGTAAGAGATGCTGAAATTGCGGTTGAGGGTCCTAGTGGCAGAGAAAAATACTCAAACGTTGGTTTTGTCCCATTGATCAGTCTCAAAGGGCAGTGGGCTCCGGGAGGGGCGTCGGGCTGGCGGATGGATGGAACTTTTGATGGTCTCGGAAGCTCTCAGGGGCGCGCTTTTGATGGCGCCATTGATGTGAATCGAGACATTGCAAATTGGGCGCGATTGGGTTTGGGTTGGCGTTTTCTAGAAGGTGGCGCGGACAATAAAAAAGTCGAAAATTTTGCTCATTTCAATTATTGGTTCGCGAGTCTGCGTATCGCCTATTGATTGCTAGTTCAACTGCGCTTACAGTGGCCCACGAAGGGCTTTAGCTGTGATTCTTATAAACACACATGAAATTTCCAAAGCGTACGCTGGTCGTTCGCTATTTAAAAATATAAGCTTCGGCATTGATGACGGTGATCGTGTCGGCCTAGTGGGGCCTAATGGTGCTGGTAAGTCGACTCTGCTCAGGATTTTAACCGGGCAAATAGAGCCCGATTCGGGGCGGGTTTCGCGCAAAAAAGGTCTTTGTGCGGGATTTATGGAACAGTCTCCCCCTTTTTCTCCGGGGGCGACGATTCTTTCCGCAGTATTAGAAAAAGTGCCTGACAAGTCAGAGAGACTGCCTAAAGCCATGGAAATCATGGCCCATCTTGAGCTCAACAGATTTGGTGAAGAGACGCCTATTCAGGATCTTTCTGGTGGATGGAAAAAACGGGTGGCTTTGGCGCGTGAATTAGTGCTTGAGCCTGAACTTTTAATTTTAGATGAACCCACCAATCACCTAGATGTCACCAGTATTCTATGGTTAGAAGAATATCTGCGTAACTATCTTGGGGCTATACTGATGGTCACCCACGACCGATTGTTTCTACAGCGAGTCTGTACTCGCGTGCTTGACCTGGATCCCCGCAATCCAAATGATCTGCTCAACATCAAAGGCGATTATGCTCAATATTTGGAGGCGAAGGACGCTGAGCTTATGGCGCAAGCCCGCCACGAGAAAGTTCAGCGCAATCGCCTGCGTCGCGAGATTGAGTGGTTGGGGCGTGGTGCGTTAGCGAGACAGACCAAACAAAGTGCTCGTATTCAGGGTGCCGCCGAATTGCGTGAGTCTGTTGATGAGTTAAAGGCCAAAAACCACATCCGTCGTATTGACTTGGATTTTGGTGATGGTGGAAGAGCTCCACAGAAGTTGATTGAAGCAAATCAATTGGCGAAGGCTTATGGTCCAAGCAAGCTGTTCAGTGAGGTTGATTTACTTGTCACTCCGCAAAGCCGGTTGGCCCTTTTGGGCGACAATGGGTGTGGTAAATCGACCTTAATCAGGATTTTGTTAGGTCAAGAAGCTCCCGATAATGGTCATGTTCGGCGTGCCGAGGGTTTGCAATTTGCTTATTTTGAGCAATCAAGACAAAGCCTGAGACCTGAGCTGAGTGTCTTGAAAAATGTTTGTCCTGAAGGTGAATATGTTCACGTGCAAGGTGAGGCTTTGCATGTGCGCAGCTATCTGGATCGTTTTCATTTTGGGGGTGATAAGGCAGAAATGCCCGTAAGTCGGCTTTCTGGTGGCGAGCAGGCTCGTCTTCGTTTGGCGCAATTGATGATGCAATCTGCGCAAATTTTGATTTTGGACGAACCGACGAACGATCTTGATGCCGAAACTCTCGAACTGCTTGAGGAGTCGCTGCGCTCCTTTTCTGGTGCTGTCATATTAGTCACTCATGATCGTTACTTCATGGATGCTGTTGCCAATCAAATTGTTGCTTTTCCTGGTGATGCAGGTGTTCCTGGAAAACTTGAGAAATTTGCTAGTTACTTTCAGTGGGAGTCTTGGCGTGCGAACGAACTCAAGAAAAAACAGAAAAAAACTCCCGCAAAAGTTGAGACATCCCGAGATGCACCAGAATTAGCTACGCGAGCACGTTTGTCATACAAAGAAAAATTTGAATTGGACAATATGGAGACGACGATCTTAAAAATCGAAGATGAAATCGCCGGCTTGAATGCTCAGGTACAGTCTCCCGAGATCATGGCCGATCATAGGCGCTTGCACGAAGTGCTTTCAGCTCTGTCAGAGCGCCAAGCTGAGTTAGAGGCCAAATATCAACGCTGGTCAGAGCTTGAAGCACGCAAAGAGTGAAGTTTGGCAAAGCTGATGGATGCGCCTGATGGATCATAGTTTCAGGGATTCTCAGTTGGATTACCTTTTGCTATGAAGGCTTTGAGCTTCCTCTGCCCGTAAAGATTGCGTTATGATGAGGTAGTTTTGTCTTAAATGTATAAAAATTGGTCGTTTATTGATTCTGACATGAAAATGAATTTTTTAAGGACAACGTCCGTTTAACGAGGTGAATGTGAGCGAAACAAAAATGAGCTGTTATCTAGCTGTCAAGCGCCCTGACCCCAAGTTTAAGCACAAGTGGCGAGCTGCGGAGCTACTCGAGTTGCACACCACAGAAAAGGTAATCGCAAAGATTGAAAAATACCGAAACGAGAGGCTTTTCATAAAAGTGGGAGGTCAACGTGAAATTGTTTGCAGTGTTTTGGTCGATGAGATCGAAAAAAATTCGGATGGCACTTATTTGGTAAAATTCAAAGAGATTCGAACTGATCACTGGGTAATGCCCGGCGCAATCAAGAGTTTTGCCGGGGGTTTTGCAGAAGGTCCACCACCCATCCCCGTGCCTATTAACCCATAACCAATCAGGTCGGCGCACGCGGTATCGATGTTTCTCATCTTAACTATCATGAGCTACATCGACCGTAACGTTGCCTCCAATTACTGAGATTTTAGATAGAAAAACTATGAAAAATTTTGAGTTGTTTTCTGATTCCGGCCTTATTGAGCCTATCCGACGAGCTTTGAGTGCGACGGGTTATAGCAAGCCCACTCCCATTCAGCAGAAAGCCATACCTCATTTGTTGGATGGGCGTGACCTTCTGGGTTGTGCGCAAACGGGGACAGGGAAAACAGCGGCTTTTGGCCTTCCCATATTGCAGCATATGGCGCAGAAAGGGCGATATTTGCAGCCTCGAGAGGCTCGCTCCTTGATTTTGACCCCAACCCGTGAATTGGCGATTCAGATTCATGAAAACTTAAAGACCTACGGAAAATTTTTGAAATTGCGATACGCTGTGATTTTTGGCGGTGTTGGTCAGGGTGCTCAGGTCAATGCTCTCCGCGGTGGAGTAGATATTTTGATTGCTACTCCTGGTCGCCTACTTGATTTGATTGGTCAGCGTCATTTAAGTTTGCGCAACCTTGAGATCTTCGTTTTGGACGAGGCGGATCGCATGCTTGATATGGGCTTTGTTCGTGATATTCGCAAGATCATTGCCATCTTACCGACCAAAAGACAGAACCTATTTTTCTCGGCAACAATGCCTAAGGACATAAAGCAATTGGCGGATTCAATGTTGATTGATCCTGTCATGGTTGAAGTGAATCCTGTCTCCAGTACAGCAGAACGAATTGAGCAGTCGTTAATGTATGTGGAACGCAAACGTAAGGGAGACCTGCTTCGTCATGTATTAAAGAACCCAAGCTTCAAACGTGTGATTGTTTTCACCAGAACCAAGCACGGCGCTAATCGGGTGAGTGAGAATTTAGAAAAAAATGGCATTCGCAGCGCCGCTATTCACGGTAACAAATCGCAAGGGGCGCGTCAGAGGGCTCTTGAGGAATTTCGCATGGGCCGTGTGCGGGTGCTGGTCGCAACCGATGTGGCGGCGCGTGGAATCGATATTGATGACATCAGTCACGTCATCAATTTTGAAATTCCCAATATTGCTGAAAGTTATGTCCATCGTATTGGCCGTACCGCGCGAGCAGGTGCCGAAGGCAGAGCGTTGTCTTTTTGTGATGCCGATGAACGCTCATTTATAAACGATATCGTAAAGTTGACGGCGCAGGCGATTCCAGTGGATAGCGACCATCCCTATCACTCTGAAGAAGTGGCTAACAGCCGCCCAGTATCTAAGGGCAAAGCCAAAGCCGCGATTGAGGGGCGTGGCGGCGGAGGCCAACGCGCGGGTGGTCGGCTACGGCGCTACCGTCACAAATCCAGGCGCGGCTAAAGTTGGCAAGCCAGGAGAGGGTTGAGCATGCGTAATAAAAAGTCTCCTCCCGAGGGCGTGACTCTCGAAATGATGGTTATCAAATTAGTAGAAAACTATGGTTGGGAGAAGCTGGGGCGTAAAATTAAGATTCGCTGCTTTAACAGCAACCCCAGTGTCAAATCAAGTTTAACATTTCTGCGTAGAACACCCTGGGCGAGGGAAAAAGTCGAGCAGCTTTATGCCTGGCGAGAGAGAACAAAATGGGATCCGCGCGACAACGATAAATGAAAAAACTAACGGAATGAAATGTCCCTTTAGTTTTTAAGACTTAGACCAATCGATCGCGCGCATTTTATCAAGAACGCCTTTCTTCTCAAGCTTGCCGAACGTTTCAACACTCACGTAAACACGGGGTATAAAGTTGCGATAGTGGCTAAGTACTTTCATCAGCGATTGTGAGGCGTCCACAAGTAGGCGCAGTTCTCCGTGGCGGGTCAGGACTTTCACTGAATCGCGAGACCGCTCAGGCGATTTTTTATCTTTTTTCAAAGATTCCAGATTTTTCGTGAACATGACGTCTTTATTGGGGATGTCATCGATCATCCATGCATGGGGATCAAGGGCTTTGAGCTCGTCTTTGAGCCACGCAACTGCCGTTTGGCATTGATGCACAATCGTTCGGCGATGGTCCTCATCTTCGACCACTGTGGGTTTAATTGGATTCACGCGAATTTGAGCGGGAGGTATCCGTCGAGCTAACATTTCACTGAGTTCGCCAATCATTGGATGGCGGATACGTCCGGCTAAATATTCGTGCAGTTTAGCCATAAAGTATGAGTCATTAAAAGTGAAGTACTCATAGGGATTGATCGCCACCCGGTCCATCAAATGCTCAAATGAATAGGAGTGTTTATTCTCTAAGAAGTATTCGCAAATTTTGGCGGCAAGAAGATCAAACTTATAGCCGGTGCCCTCATGGATAATTTGAGAGTACCAAAAGTAACGCGATACCAGAAAGGAATCGACGACATTGATCCCGTCCTCGTGAATGCATAACATTTGCTCGCCGCTTTGTGTGTGCAGCCTTAAGTTACGAATGAGAAAGTCTAAATCAAATAGGCCTAGTTTTACACCCGTGTGGTGGGCATCGCGAATCAGGTAATCCATTCGGTCGGCATCAACGTCAGCATGCATGAGCTGATTGGCTAAAAGATTTTCGCTGCGACCAGCAATGATTCGAGCTAACTCCTCAGGGTCAATACCTTCTTCTTTTAGAATTCGGGTTATGCCGCCCTCGAAATCTGTGTTGAGGATGATGTGTGATCCAAGAGTCTCATGGTTGGCGACATATTTGGGTTTGCCGACGTGAGCTTGGTGCCTCCAAAAGTTAATATAGGCCATTTCAATCGAATGCGAAAAAGGAAAGGTTCCAATATCGTGCAACATAGCGGCCAAGCGCATCGTGCGGTGAAAGATGGTGCGATCATCATGGGCGCGTGGGTCGAAGAATTTCTCCTCAGAGGCAGCGAGGCCAAGAGAGCGTAGAATTCGGTCCATGACATGAGAGACGCCAAGAGCATGTGCGTGCCGTGTATGAGTTGCCCCCGGAAAAATATAAAAACTAAAACCCAATTGTCGGATCCAGCGCAAGCGCTGGTAATAAAGAGTCTCTAGGATCCGGGTTTCGACTCGGTTGAGACTGATGTAGCCGTGGATATTGTCAAAAATGACTTTTTTCATGCACCTATTATTATCGGCGAAAACCTCCCAAGATCTTTATAACGCAATCAGACTTAGGACCTAAGTCTGGCTTTTATATCTCTTCACTCTTGGTCCGTTCTGTTTTCTCTGCTTATCTAGGAAGTTAGAGCATTTGAATCTCGTGTGCGAAGTGCTAAAAAACGACGCTAGAAAAGTGACATACGGAGTGATTAAAACGTGAAGTACATCTTACCTCTCCTTTTGATTTGGGCTTTTCCTTCTCAAATATACGCGCGTTGGCTCAGTTTGAAAGAAGCGGGAAGCGTCGTAGAACGCTACTATGTGGATTATGAGGTTTTTAAAGATGGTAGCTGGACTCAAACTGAAGAGTTTGTGGCTCGGGTGCAATCCGAAGACGCAAAATCTCAGCTGGGAACATTCAGCGTAGATTACAATAGTCTGACTGACCAAGTAGAGTTACTCGAGGCCTTTACCTTAAACGGTCGTGAAAAAACTCCTGTCGATCGGTCGGCGATTGAGGACCGTGATAAAGGCGAGGCGCGCGATTACGATGTGTTGAAGTCGCGCATTGTCGTGTTTCCGCAAGTAAGGGTGGGTTCTCGAGTGCACATCAAGTACCGCGTCAAAACCACCAAACCTCTCATTCAAGGCCGTTGGTCGTCGGTCGAGGGGCATGTTCCATTTCATCATTTTGAAAAAATACGCGTCCGAGTGAAATCCCAGTTGCCTCTCTTTGATCATGTGCATGACCCACGTGGTTGGTTTTCGGTGAGACGAAAAGACAAATTCAATATTGAGATCACCAACAAAAAGGTTTTGCCGGGAGGAGTGCATGCGGAAAAGGATTCTTATTTTCATGAGGGCTTTCTTCCAGAAATTTGGATGAGCACGCACAAAGATTGGGCTCAATTTTTTGAGGGCTTTGGTGCAGATTATGAGCGAATTATCTCTCAACCCTTACCAGCGGCTTTGAAATCATGGATCAAGTTGGCTCAAGCCAAAAGAACGGCTGAAGAACAAGTGCTGTATTTGATGCAGCAAATGAGCCATGATTTTCGTTATTTTGGCGATTGGCGACGCCATGATGGCGGTTTGATTCCTCGCTCTCTGGAAGCCATTGAAAAATCGCGTTCTGGCGACTGTAAAGACTTGGCGTCGTTGCTGGCGGCAATGTTGCGGGCGCTCAAGATGGAGGCGCACGTGGCTCTTGTTCGTCGCGGCGATAATCCTTGGGGGCGCGAGCCGGATTATGTTTTGCCGGCAACTAGGCGTTTTAATCATGCCATTGTTCGGTTAAAACTTCCATCGGGTAAAACTCTTTGGTTGGATCCCACCAATCCCGTTTCTTCCTTGGAACCTTTTTCGGACATTCGTGGCCGTCCGGCCTTTGTGTTGAATTCTAGTGGCGGCGTATTTGATCGCTTACCTGAGGCAAAAGCGGAGCATTTTGAGAGTACGTATGATTATGATTATGATTTTAAGCAAAATGACTCGGTAAAAGTGCACCTGCGCACTCAGTGGCGTCGTTTAGCGCCCCAAATGATCGCGAATGAACTTCTGCTGAGTCCGCGGTCAACGGTGCTTTCTTCGATCCTGGCGTTCTTAACCAATGGCGACGATCTTAAATCATACAAATTTATCAAGGAGCCCTCTTCCAGCCGGATTTTGAAGGATCTAGATATTGTTCTGGAATATGTGGTGGGAGGTGTAACGTACAGAGCAGGTAAGGCCTCTTTTTTTGTTATTTCTGACGGTCTTTTATCGGCGGCTTTTTATGAAACTGAAAATCGAGAGAGTGATTTGAGGTTGAGTGATGACCCGTTTAGCACCAAAAGCGTGCATCGCTTAAAAAACACGCGCTTAGTACAAGACCCTCCAGCTCCCTGCATCGTAGAGTCCGAGTGGATGAGGCTTGAACGTCAGATTGTGGTTGAGGGATCTGATGTAGCCATCTACCAGATTGCAGATTTGCGTAGGTCGGTGATTAGCCGCGAGGAATTTCGCTCCTCTGCATTCAAAAAACTTCAGGCTGAAACGCGTCGCTGCTTTTATCGCTCGGGGGTTTTGGTAGAACCTGTCAAAGGGACTTTGTCATCTCGCGCGCAATGAGTTAGTGTGGCCGCTATGAATCAGTTAGAATTTTTAGAAATTGGCCGAAATCTATTTATGTTTTTTGTGCCGTTTTTATTCGCACTTTGTTTCCACGAGTATGCCCATGGCTTAGTGGCAAAATTATTGGGTGACAGAACAGCTGAACTGAGTGGTCGGTTGAGTATGAATCCAATGGTTCACGCAGACCCGGTGGGGACATGGGTCTTGCCTATTGCATCTATACTTTTTGGGAGTCCTCTATTCTTTGGTTGGGCGCGGCCGGTGCCAGTAAATTCTCGTAATTTGCGTGGTCGCCATGGGATGTTTTGGGTGGCCTTGGCCGGACCGCTGTCAAATGTGTTTTTGGCCTTGGTTGGAACTTTGGCCCTGGCTTTTATTTATGTCTATGTCACCTCAAAAACAGGTGATGCCTTGGTGGCTATGTTGAAGACGTTCATTGGCATCAATTTGGCTTTGGCGGTATTTAACATGATTCCCTTGCATCCTTTAGATGGAGGTAAGGTGATTGAGCCTTTTCTACCTCCGCGTTGGAACCTATGGCTGCTGGAAAATCAGCAGACATTGAGCATCGCTTTGCTGGTATTAATTTTGTTCGGGGGTAAATTTTTATTTTTCCCAGTGGCACTGGCGCAATGGGGATTGTTAAATCTTTCGGCTCTTATTGCGTCGCTTTTATTGTGATGGTGTATGTCGGTAGAGAAAAGCCTTGAAAAAGCCGGTCGGTCTTGATGGAATTTAGTCTAGACAGACGTCGTGTTGGCGTCTAACGCAAAGAGTCATAAATTGAGTATACATGTACAGTTAGAGCGATTTGAGGGCCCCCTGGGTCTTCTTCTGCACTTAATTCGCGAGCAAGAGATGGATATTTTCAATATAAATATCCATCAGATCACACGTCAGTACCTGGAGTACATCAAGACGATGCGCCGTCTTGATTTGGAAGTGGCTGGTGAATTTGTGGCTATGGCGGCAACCCTATTGCACATCAAATCCCGAATGTTGCTGCCGCAGTATGATGAAGATGGTGAGGAAGTCCCACAAGAAGATCCTCGCAAGGAGCTGGTGCAAAAGCTGCTTGAGTACAAACGTATCAAGGAGTTGTCGACGGACCTCTATAAGCGTCCGATTTTGGGTCGCGATGTTTTTCCTCGCGGCGAGCGTGAAGTTATTGAACCTCAGGGGGAAGCAGAGTTAGTTCTGGAAGAGAACCCCTTATTCTCTCTGATCGCTTCTTATCGAACCGCGATCAAAAATATGAAGAAGACGGTGCATCGAGTCTTAGGTGAGTTGCAGTCGATCGCGGCGCGGATACTTGAAATCAAAGAAAAATTGGTGGTCGGTCAGAGAGTAGTTTTTGGCGATTTGATAAATGCGAAAGAAAATCTTAGCTCTCAAGTTCTAGTTACATTTTTGTCAATCTTGGAACTAGCTAAAATGGGTTTTGTCTGCGTTTTTCAAAGTGAGCCTTTTGCTGACATTCACATCGAAGCCAAACGGGTCATTGATCGAGACATCGTCTCGCAGGTCGAAAGTTATGAATCTGTAAATGCCGAGCAAAAGGCAGATCAGATTATGGTTGAGGCGCAGCTGAGCCTCGATGAGCCAATGACTGGACATGGCGATGAGGAAGAATCTGTTGTTGAGGGGGCTTTCGCGGAGGCGGCCACAGATGCAGATATTGAGGCTGAAGAACTGCGCCTTCGGGAGCAGGACAGTGGTGCCGCCGAGATGTCGGTCGAACCTGAACATTTGGCTACCATAGAAATCCCTGACGATATGGAGAGGGCTGTGACAGAAAGTGGCTCGTCTCATGTTGAGCTGGGCGATTTAGAGTCAAAATCTAAAGTGGACTCCGAAGTTATTGCCACTGATAACGAAGAAGAACCTCCTGAGGTAATTGCATGAGCCGAAAAAAGAATCCCACCCGACTGGCCCTAACTGATGTCAAACAACTGGCTGAACAGGCTGGAGCGGCTTTTCGCGAACTGGAGGCAGAATCCCCAGTTTCTGATATGGGTGCTCTTGAGTCATCAAATGCAAATGAAAGTTCCACTGAGGAAGGCCAGTTTGAGTTTAACTCTGAACTCGATCTCTCCTTTGCTGAAGATGGCGATGACATTGGTGAGGAATCCACAGCGCAAGAAACAACTGAGGACGCGATCGGCGAAGACAGCGTACCGTTGGAACCAGAGGTTGGAGAAGTTGGCGATGAGAGTCAATTGGTTGGAAGCGAACTGGAATCTTTTGAGTCTGCAGACATCGAAGACCTAGAGGTTCTTACCGCAGAACAGATTCGTTCCATAGTGGAGAGTGTATTGTTTGCCACGGACAAACCCGTGAGTATTGCGCTGATTAAGCAGGTCTTTAAAGGCTCGCAAGTAAAATCCAAGGATATTCGTGAAGCCTTGCATGCTTTGGCTGAGGAATATGCGCAAGTACAGCGTGGATTTACTCTTGAGGAGATTTCCGGTGGATTTCAGTTGCGTACCAAGGCTGAGAACGCGAAGTACTTGCGCCAAAGTGTGAAAGCTCGTCCCTTCAAACTCTCAGGGCCAGCGCTCGAAGTGTTGTCAATAGTGGCCTACAAGCAGCCAGTGACCAAGGCTCAGATTGACGAAATCCGCGGAGTTGAATCAGGTCATCTACTGCGGGCGTTGATGGAAAAGCATCTTGTCACATTTGGAGAACGCAGCGATTTGCCTGGTAAGCCGATGTTTTATGAGAGCACCCGCAAATTTCTTGAAATATTCGGGCTGCGAAACTTACAAGAGCTGCCCAGTCTCTCGGAGATTGATCAGTTGATTCCTGAAGGTATTGGTCAGGTGGAGGAAAAAGAGACTCTCAGCGATTTGACTGGTCAGCTCTCTCAAGAGGTCGCCTCGACCTACTCCGTGGGCGAGGAGGAGCTTTTAAAGATTACCGACGAATTATCTCAGATTAGCACCAGCTCCGAGTTTTTTGAGGAAGAAAAGCGCCGAATGCGCGACAAACGTGATCAGGAAAGGGCGCAAAACCTTAAAGACGCACTTGCCGTCGGTGAACCTATTGATGAAAAAGATCGTCGATGGTTGGAACGTTATGAGGCCGGTCAAGCTGAGCAAGCGAGCGCAGAAAAGGAAGCTGAGTTTGTATCTGGTGAAATTGAGAGCCATGAACTCTAAGCGCGATTAAGAGTGGTCTGCGCAACCTGTTGTACGATCGCCTCAGCGACACGGATTCCATCACAAGCCGCACTTGTGATGCCCCCAGCGTAGCCAGCACCTTCTCCTGTGGGGTAAAGACCTTTGTGAGACAAAGATTCGAGAGTTTCATGATGACGCGTTATTCTTAGCGGGCATGAAGTGCGAGTTTCCATTCCGTGTAAAAGCGCCTGATCGGAGATGAAACCTCGCATTTCTCGATCAAATTTTTTTAAGCCATCATAAAAACGCTTTTTAAATTCAGAATTGAACAAACTGTCTAGACGAGTGGCAATGACTCCAGACGGAGAAGAAGAACTTTGAATCGGGCCAAGTTTTTCATCCAGAAAGTCGACCAATCTCTGAGCAGGTAGTTGCTTGTTGCCGCCAGCCTCGCGCACCAGCCGCAATCCTTCGCTTTCAAGCTGAGCTCGAAAGTTCATGCCGCCAAAAAGATCCGTTCCAAAACTTTTTTGGTGGTTGATACTCACAACGATGGCCGCATTTGCGAATTTTGAGCCACGGTTATAGTTGCTCATGCCGTTGCTAACGATGCCACGATTGTCGGTGCCACTGGAGAGTACGTAACCTCCTGGGCACATACAGAAACTATAGACTCCCAGATCTTCTTCGCGATCATGATAAGTCAGCTTGTAATTAGCGGCTCCAAGCTTTGGATGATTGGCATGCTCGCGAAATTGAATGCGATTGATATGTTCTTGAGGGTGTTCTATGCGTAGTCCCACGGCGAAGGATTTGCCTTCCATTTCCACGCCCAGAGCGTGGAGGTGTGTAAACATGTCTTCCGCCGAGTGGCCCGTGGCTAAAATCACGCGCTCGCAAGCAATATGCTCGCCATTTTCCAAACGAACACCAGTCACACGTTTGTTTTGCACTTCAATCTCAGCGACCTTGCTCTCAAAGCGCAGTGTACAGCCTAGAGTTTTAAGATGCTCTCGCATTTTGGGAATCACTCGGCGGATACGATCTGAGCCAACATGTGGGTTGGAGAGATATTCAATCTCTGAGGGAGCGCCAAATTGCACAAGCCTTTGCATGACGTAGGGAATGTGCTCGGATTTAATGCGGGTGATAAGTTTACCGTCAGAAAAGAGCCCGGCACCGCCTTCGCCAAAGCCAACGTTATTGTGAGGATCTAGGTTTCCGTAACGCCAAAAGCGACTGATCGCTAATATGCGTTTACCGGTTTCAGAGCCCTGTTCGAGCAGGAGAGAAGGAATTCCTCTCTCACCCAGTCTTAGCGCTGCAAATAATCCGGCCGGACCTGCACCAATAATGACTATTGGGCGATCAGAAAAGCGCACAGGTTCAATTTTGATTCGGGGGCGTTGCGGGTTCTCGTTTGGATCGAACACTTCCACCGTATAAACGAAGTGGGGAGAGTGACGTTGGCGAGCGTCTACGCTTTGTCGTAAAATGTGATATTGGGAGTAGCCTGGAGCCATCCAGGCCAAGGTTTCTTCAAGTGAATCGTCGAGACCTAGTTTTATATTGCGCAGAGTGCGAGCCATGGACTCTCTTGTAGCGACCTTCTAAATTGACCGCAATGAAAGCTTTTAAACATTGGTTTTTTGCGTGGATTTTTCCTTGGGTGCCGAAACGATTGCTGTCGCGAACGGTGGGTATTTTAATGCGATTGCCTCAGCCGAGGGTGCTTGCGCGCCTTTTGATTCCTGCTTTTGCTCGTTTTTTTAACATCGATCAAGAAGAGGCTGAACGCTCACCTGCGGAATATAAGAGTTTCGATGACTATTTTACTCGTAAACTCAAACCTGGGGTGAGGCCAATAGCCCAATCCCTGATCGTACACCCGGTGGATGGGCGACTTACTGAGATGGGGGTTGTTGAACAGGGCCGCTTACTGCAGGCAAAGGGTTGGACTTACGAACTTCCTGAGTTTTTAGGAGACAAAGACTTAGCCTTGGCCTACGAAAAGGGCCATTTTTGCACCTACTATCTTTGCCCAACCGACTACCATCGCGTGCACGCCCCATCGGCTGGGGATCTCGTCTCCGCTCGTCATATTCCTGGCCTTTTGTGGCCAGTAAATGAGTGGAGCGTGAGTCATATCCAGCGTTTATTCAATCTTAACGAGCGGGTGGTATTAAATTTCAAATCGCCCCAAGGACGTTGGAGTCTTGTTATGGTAGGAGCTACGAACGTGGGGCAAATGACCGTCAGTTTAGATCCCTCTATAACTACAAATCGATGGATGTGGCATGCACCGACGGATAGGCAGTATTCGCCACCAATGCCGGTGGCTGCGGGTGACGAATTAGGTATTTTTCACCTGGGGAGCACCGTGGTCTGTGTCTTTGAACAAAGCTTTGGCCGTCTCTTTGGATCATCGCGTGCTGTGCGCATGGGCAGAGATTTTTTTGCTTGAGTTGTTTTGCGCTAAATTGAGGCTAAAAAAAGTTTACTCGCCATCGTTTCCGATGGCTTCTACTGGGCAACCTTCCATTGCCTCTTTGCATTTAGACTCTTCGTCAACGGTGAGTGGCTGTTTGACGACGAAAGCATGACCGTCTTCTTCATGCATTTTAAAGTGGTCAGGTGCAGCCAAAACGCAAGCGTCACAGGCAATGCACTCTTTATCCACGTAATATCGTCCAGGTATGTTATCTGGATACATTTTAGATTTTTCGGCCATAACGGGTCTAAGTTAAAGCATATGACTTAGCCTGTCATCTTGTCTTTTGATGCATGAAGGGATAAATCTTCATGCCTATGTCTTATGATCAAGAAGTCACCCGTAGGCGCACTTTCGCCATCATTTCTCACCCAGATGCCGGTAAAACCACCATTACTGAGAAAATACTGTGGTTAGGTGGAATTATCCGTGAAGCCGGCGAGGTGCATGGCAAATCAGGTACTAAAAAGGCAACATCAGATTGGATGACCTTAGAACAGCAACGCGGAGTTTCCATAACCTCCAGTGTGATGCAATTTGATTTTCAGGGTCTGAGGGTGAATTTGCTCGATACTCCTGGCCATAAAGATTTTGGCGAGGACACCTATCGTACCCTAATAGCTGCAGACTGTGCAGCTATGTTGATTGATGCCGCAAAAGGGGTCGAAGCGCAAACTCGCAAATTGTATGAAGTTTGTCGATTACGCAAGATCCCCATTTTTACTTTTGCCAATAAGATGGACCGCGAAGGTAAGGAACCTTTGGCTTTAATCGATGACGTGGAAAGCACTTTGGGAATCAAGTGCTATGCGGTGACTTGGCCTATTGGAATTGGTGACCGATTTAAGGGGCTTTATCATCGTCAACGCAAGCAGCTACTTCTTTTTGAACGGGGGCGGGTGGAGGCTGAAATCATTCCTGTAAGCGGTTGGAGTGACGAAAAGATTCGACAGCGAGTGGGCGATGAGCTTTTCAATACTCTGCAGGAAGAAATGCAACTGCTCGAAGTCGCTATTGGTGATTTTGAAGTCGAAGATTTTTTGCGGGGAGAAGTCTCGCCAATGACTTTTGGGAGCGCCAAACACAATTGGGGAGTCGATTTATTTTTGGAGTTATTTGCTCAATATGCTCCTTCTCCTGGGCCTCGAAATAGCACCTTGGGCATGGTTCAGCCGACCGACAAGAACTTTACTGGCTTTGTTTTTAAAATTCAGGCCAATATGGATCGCAAACATCGTGACCGCGTGGCCTTTGTACGCATTTGCTCCGGTCGCTTTGAGCGTGGCATGAAAGTCCGACATTCGCGTTTGGACCGGGAATTACGTTTGTCTTATGCGAATCAGTTTTTGGCCCGTGAGAGAGAGACTGTGGACGAGGCCTTTGCAGGGGATATCGTAGGAATAATTGACACGGGCTACTTCCAAATTGGTGACACGATTGTTGAAGGCAAAGGTCTTCAATTTGATCCTATTCCACGTTTTTCTCCGGAGATCTTTGGTAAGCTTAGTATTAAGGATCCTTTGAAGAGAAAAACATTGCAGAAAGGCGTGCAGCAGTTGGCTGAGGAGGGAACGATTCAACTCCTGTACGACCCACACTTCGGTAAACAAGACCCCGTTGTCGGCGTGGTTGGGGATTTGCAATTTGATGTGCTTTTATTCAGATTGAATGATGAATACCGCCTGGATGTGAGACTGGATCGTTTGCCCTTTTCGGTGGCGCGTTGGCCAGTTGGTAAAGATGGTCATCCGCCCAAAGGTCCCATTCAAGGGGGAGCAAAGGTTTTTACCGATGATTCAGATCGGCCAGTTGTGCTTTTGGAGAACGAGTGGGATTTAAATTGGCTCAAGAAAGAAAATCCTGATCTTGATTTTCGCATAACTGCGGGGTGATGTTTTCAAACTGGCCCACCTGCCTGGTGCTACCGGGCCGCAAAACACATCCGGCGGCCCGGACGTTTAAAAATTTAAGCCGATAGAATCCGCAAGTTGTGATTTTTTGCGTAAAGCGCCAGATGTTCACTTAATCCGCTCAAGGTTTTGGTTGTACACCAGGTTCGGCGAAAGAGCCGATTCATATTGGCTCGAGCCATGGCGCAGGTGTGATTAAGGGAGAACAAGGGATCAAATCCACCTTCCTTAAGCTCACCTTGGCCCACCACACACCCGCGCCGTCCTTTGAACGGCAAGTGCACAGC
>JAYQON010000008.1:2348-55220 GCA_038144835.1 Bdellovibrionales bacterium | reverse complement strand
TAGTTACCCCCATTAATACCGGCAAGATGTAATAGGGGTCTTTCAAAGAAAGATCATGAATCCACAGCATAAAAGGGGCCTGATACAGCTCAATACTGTTACCTAGCACTTGGTACAATGCAATAAATATAGGGAATTGAAGAAACACAGGCAAACACCCACCCAAGGGATTTACCTTGTTCTCTCGCATCAGACGCATCATTTCTTGCTGCTGAGCCTGCTGATCCTCTTTATATTTTTCTTTCAACGCTTGGATCTGAGGCTGAATGGCCTGCATGGCTTTCATGGACTTATAGGAATAAAGGTTAAATGGCAAAACTAACACCCTTACAACCAAGGTTAACAGAATAATCGCCAAGCCCCAATTACCTACCAGACTGAAAAACCAGCGCAACATGCTGAGAATCTTTTGCCCAATCCATTCAAAAAACCCAAAGTCCACCACTCGAGCTAAATCCTGGTCCGCATTGACTAACAGATGATGAGATTTGGGGCCGATAAAGGCCATATACTCCAACTGCAAGTCAGCTCCTCGATTCAAAACTGGGTACTGTAAAACGAGGTCCGCGTGCTTATTCGCAAAACTCAGATTGGCTTTAACCTCAGGCATCACGGGCGATTGATCGACTATTGCCTGAGTAAAATAATGCGAACCCACAGCAGCCACACGGGCTTTGCTCCAACCTTGCTGGAGATCTTTATCGGAAAAGATTACGCGCTCGCGCTTTTCTCCTGAATCGATAAAAAATTCCTGCTTCTCAAATTGAGGTAGGAGGAAATTTCCAGAACTGACCGGTTGAACTTCCTCTGTCAGAAATGTTGAAAACCCAATAAATCGATCATCGTTGCCAGTAGCAGAAACCTTATATCTGAATTTGTATGACTCAGGTTCGATCTCCATGGTCTTCGTAATTTCTAAATTGCCGAGTCGAGCGCGTCCTACAAACATATTCTGATTAATTTGCTCGATTTTAAAATCTAGAGATTCAGAACGACCAAGCAGACGAGTTTCCAAGGCCAGTGCATTGGGTTCAGGATGGCCTAACGTCACGGGTTGACCTTTCCTGTCATTGTATTTCTTTAACAAGACGTTTTTAAGGCCCATTCCCTTGGAAGATAATTCAAAACTCATCGTGGTGCCGTCATAAAGGAATAACTCTTCCTTAGTGGGCAAAACTTGTGAAGCGATATCCCCTTGCTTAGCGGATGACTCAATCGGCTTGCCTTTTTTCGTGGCAGACGTCTCCGCGCCAACCGATGCTTCAATATTTTCTTGTGAGGATTCTTGAACCACAGCCTTACGCTTGAAGGCCTCTGGATATTTTTTTTGCATATAAAACTGCCACCCAATAAAGGTAGCAGCGATCATCACAACGGCCACTAGCGTGCGTGCATCAAAAAAATTTTTCGGTGATTCCTCAGTCAATGGGATGTCCTTTCGGGAACTGGGTCATAGCCATACGGCCCTAGGGGATGGCACTTGCAGAGCCGTCGGGCAACAAGCAAACAAGCCCCTTTGAGGGTATGGTTCCTAAACGCCTCCTCAGCATAAGCCGAGCAAGTCGGATGAAAGCGGCAAACTCCGCCGACAAGCCCTGACAAAGTGGACCTATAAACGGCGATCATAAACAAAGCCAATGCGCGGCTAACATGACTTAAGCTCGCGCCGAAGCTTTGTGACCATTTTATCCAAGGCTTCATCGAACTCTCCGTGCTTTAGGTTCTTGTAAAATTCCTTCTCGCGCCTTTTAAAAACGAGGTTCAGATCCCAGCTCAACTGACTTTGTTTGGACCATTCCCGAAGATACTCGCGACCCCACCGTTTAAAACGATTGCGAATCACTGCATTGCCAATCTGCCGTGGAATAGTCCAGCCGCACCGAATTAAGCCCAGCTCCGTGGTTACCGCATTAACCAGTAACCACGAATTCACATGCAACCTGTGCCCCTGTGTCTTTAGCTGCAAAAAATCTGAACTTCGTGAAAGGGAGCAAAACCGAACTTTACTTGCCACCCGTCTTCACAGTCAGCCTTTTACGGCCTTTGGCCCGACGGCGAGAGAGTACCTTTTTTCCATTTTTAGTAGCCATGCGAGAACGAAAACCATGAGTTTTCTTACGCCGACGACGGCTCGGCTGATACGTACGTTTAGACATTTACGTCTCCAATTATAAAGATTGACGACCGGACGCGACAATAAAGCACAAGCACATTTTTCGAGTCAAGTCGTCGAGACTATGGATTTTCTTGAAGATTCATAGCCTTTGGACGCCTAGTGCCTAAACCTTACGCATGGCAATTAAAAGCCCGCCCACCTTGCTAGACCATCCAAATCATTGAAACTTTTCTTTTGCAGTGGTACCTACTTCCTCCGCTTATCCACAAAATTTCCGGTTTTAGGGGGCTACTTCAGTGATTCCCATGGACAAATCAAATGAGGAATTCTGGCTGCAAATAAAAAACAGCCTCAAATCTAAAAACCTGAATAACAAGCCTTTGCAGATGTGGTTTGAACCTACCTCTTTGGTTGGCGTCGAAGATCGCGAAAGCGGTCGATGCTTTCTTTTGGGCGTTCCCACAGAACTCCATAAATTTTGGATTTCACAGAACCTTATTGAACGAATTTGTTCAGAAATATCAGCATTTTACAATAATCCATTCCAAATCGAACTGCTGGTTGTAGGCCAGGGAATTGAATCCAATCCAATGGATCCAAACAACCCTCAACTGAGTATGGATATGCGCCCTACGCCAGGCTCGGCAGAGCTAGAAACCGGAGTTGTTGCGAGCTCAATAAGCGTTCATGGTTCTCATCGCGATATGCTTAACGCGGATTATACTTTTTCTACTTTTGTTGTGGGTCGCAATAATGAGTTTGCCCATGCCGCCTCCTACAGTATCGCCGAGAGCCCTGGGAAAGAAAATTACAACCCTCTGTTCATCTGTGGGCCAACGGGAATGGGTAAAACCCATCTCTTGAATGCAGTCGGTAACCATATACGACAAAATTTTCCTCATCTCCGAATTTTATATGTGTCGGCAGAACGTTTTCTTAACGAATGTATTTCGAGCATCCGTCGTAATGAGATGGACCGCTTTCGCTTACGATACAGAGATCAATGCGATGTTTTACTTATGGATGACATCCAAATTTTGGGTCGTGGCGAAGCTGTTCAAGAAGAATTTTTTCACACTCTTAATGATTTTTTCGAAAAGGACCAACAGGTAATTGTCGCATCTGACAGGATGCCCAAGGACATCAAGGGTCTTGAGGATCGAATAAGAACCCGATTGGAATGGGGGCTCATTGCCGACATTCAAATGCCAGATATTGAAACTCGAGTGGCCATACTAAAATACAAGGCTGAGCGTAAGAACATCATGTTGCCTAACGAGGTGGTCGGTCACGTGGCCAGGATCTCAAAGCGCTCAATTCGAGAACTCGAAGGCAATCTAAATAAGATCAAAATGTTTTCTGAACTGCAGGGATTACCCATTGACATGGATCTCGCAAAACGTGTCTTGTCCAGCCATGATGACGTAGCCACAATCACTATTGATGACATCCAAAAACTGGTCGCCGATCACTATAAAGTTCGGATGCCAGATTTGAAATCAAAGACTCGCACCAAACCACTAGTTACGGCGCGTCAGGTGGCTATGTTTTTGGTTAAAAAGCATCTCGACCGGTCTTTGGTTGATATTGGTCGTTCCTTTGGCGGCAAGGATCATACGACGGTCATGAACGCTTTGCGTCGCATCGAAGATCAACTGAACAAGGATTCCGAAATTAAGAGAGATATCGAAGATTTAGAGGGCCGTATCCACAATATCACAGGGGTGTGAATGTGGACTGTGGAAATCACTGTGGAAAACTGCGTGGGCAAAATTGGGGATTCGACTTATACCCATTTTTAGCGTTAAATGCAGAGCATAATCCATATAGGATTTCCACAGGGAAACTAATGCTATTTCAATGGGTTAGATAGAAAACAACGATAACTACGCCCCTACGACTACTACTGGTTTTTATATATATAAAAGAACTAGTAAATAAGGGTTCAAAAGAGAGGTTGGAGGAAACATGAAACTCTCGGTCGAAAAGAAGGACTTATTGAACGTTATCGGCAGAGCCCAAAATATTGTCGAGAAACGTAATACTATGCCCATACTCGTGAATGTCTTGTTAGAAGCTAAAGGGGAGAGTCTTAGAGGTTTTGCAACCGATCTTGAAGTGAGTCTCACCGATGAAATTACAGCAGCAGTAAAAAATCCTGGTCGTGTTGCTGTAAATGCTAAAAGTCTTTTTGAGATCATTAAGGAATTGCCAGAGGGCAAAATAGAACTCGAACGCAAAGAAAATAACTGGCTTAAAATAACTCAAAACCGTGCGGTTTTTAATATTGTGGGGATTAGTCCAGAGGAATACCCAGTTTTTCCCACATTCACGACTCAAGAATTTGTTCGTATAGATGCTGCGGTTTTATCTGAAATGATAGAAAAAACAATATACTCAGTTTCAACTGACGAAACCCGCTATCATCTGAACGGTGTTTATCTGGAAGTAAAACAAGATAACGATGGAGCTGTGTACCGCATGGTTGCCACTGATGGTCATCGGCTAAGTCTTATTGATCGCAAAATTTCTCAATCCCCAACACGATCTGTAAATCAGGGTGTTATTATTCCTCGTAAAGGATTACATGAAGTTCGTAAGTTACTAGACTCTGTGGAAGACTCTGTGGAAGTCGCGATTGAAGGTGCACAACTGATTGTTCGACATGGAACCACGGTACTGATGGTACGTCTGATTGAGGGGAAATATCCCAATTATCAACAGCTTATTCCACAAAATCTCAAAGAGCATTTCGTTGTTCAGCGTGAAGCTTTGCTAAGTTCGTTGAAGAGAGTTTCTTTACTTTCCAATTCGAAGTCCAAAGGTGTCACGTTTGCTCTCTCCAAAGGACGCATGGAAATAACGTCTAACAATCCAGAGCTTGGAGATGCCAAAGAAGAAATCGAAGTTGAGTACAAAGGCAAAGATATGCGCATAGGATTCAATGCGCGCTATGTTCTGGATGTGCTTGCCAGTATGCACGAAGATGTAGTGAGAATGGAACTCAATGATCAATTGTCACCGGGCTTAGTTCGTCCAGACTCTGATCCCGCATACACCTGCGTCGTTATGCCTATGCGAATCTAAAGGCTCTTTTAGCAAAAATCTGGGGTGCGGAAATGAAACTCGAATCGCTGCGATTAAAAAACTTCCGCAACTATACTGAACTCAATCTGCAGTTTCCATCTGGAGTGATTGTCTTCTGGGGTAGCAACGGTCAGGGAAAAACAAATTTAGTTGAATCTTTTTATGTTTTGCTAAAGGGAGACAGTTTTCGCTCCCACTCCATCCACACCTTAATCCACCAACCTATTGGTGATGGAAAACCTGCCTCTTTTGCTCAAATACACGGTCGCATCTTACAAAACAATTTACTCAATGATCTGAAGGTAGAAATCTGCGATAGAAAAAAATACACAGAATGGAACGGAAAAAAGGCAACCAGCAGTTCCTTGGCGAGTCGATTTCCGCTAGTGCTTTTTGCTCCCGAAAGTCTTTCCGCAATAAAAGACGGACCTGATCAGCGGCGACAGCTTTTAGATGAAGTGGTCTGCACTCACTCAGCGGGAAGCGTCAAAATTCTAAAGGACTTTAAACATGCTCTTAAGGTTCGCAATCGGCTTTTAAGGGATGTTCAAAAGGGTATAGTTTCCGAAAACCAGGGACAGGCAATTCTTGAGAGTTTAGATCCGTCCTACCTTCCCTTGGCGACTGAGTTAACTATGGAGCGAATCAGTGCCATAAATGCTCTGCAATCCGATCTTCAGAAGGCACTTTCCTTTGTTTTGGAGTCTTCAAATGTGGATATCTCTGTGGAATACCTCATTTCATCCCAAAATGCCCACACATGGACGCGTTCTGATATTCTCTCGCAAATGTATTCACGTAGTATGGAGCTTCGCACCAGAGAGCTGAGTATTGTCAGTTCATTGGTAGGACCACACAAACACGACATACGGATCCTATTTAGCGGAAAAGATTCGCGCTTTTTTTGTTCGCAAGGGCAGCAAAGAGCCGTCATTTTATCTTTCAAAATGGCGCAAATCTTGTATCATTACAGGGCTTATCAGGTTTACCCGTTGCTGCTTTTGGATGACGTCTTGTCGGAATTAGATCCGATACGGCGTACAAACCTGGTGAAGTTTTTGAGAGACATCCCGGCGCAGATTTTTCTGACCACTACCGATTTGTCTTTCTCGACGGACTTTGGCGACCGAAGGCTCAATGTTTTTCGTATCGCACAAGGAAAAGTCCAAATGCAGCCAAATGAAGTATGACGATTTCAAAAGAGGTTACGGGAGTGCAGGAAAATCAAAAGGCGTATGACGCCTCTTCAATTCAAGTTCTAGAAGGGCTCGAGGCAGTACGCAAACGTCCGGGCATGTATATCGGCGATACTACCGCTCGCGGCTATAACCACTTGGTTTATGAAATAGTGGATAACTCTGTGGATGAGGCACTTGCGGGATATTGCAAGAACGTTCAAGTAACTATTCACGCTGATGACTCTCTGACTGTAGAGGACGACGGTCGTGGTATTCCGGTTGGGAGACACAAAGATGGTCGGTCAGCCCTTGAAGTGGTTATGACCGTGCTGCATGCCGGTGGGAAATTCGATGGCGCATCCTACAAAGTGTCTGGCGGATTACATGGTGTGGGTGCGTCAGTGGTTAATGCGTTGTCTTCTCGCTGCCAAGTCACTGTTCGGCGCGAGGGATTTATTTGGAAACAAGAATATCAGCGCGGGATTCCTTTGAGTCCGATAGAGAAAGCTGGGGAAACCGACAAAACTGGAACAACGACCACATTTAAGCCTGATAGAGAGATCTTCAAAGACGACTCAATCAAGTTTGATTTTAATGTTCTTTCGAACCGTTTTCGCGAGTTATGCTTTTTGAACGCGGGTTTGCATATCACCTTGAATGACGAGCGCACGGGGCAAAAGCAAGACTTTCAGTTTTCGCAAGGAATTTCTCAGTTTGTTGCGCACTTAAATGAAACCAAAAAAAGTATTCATTCAGAAGTGATTTATTTCAAGGGAGCGCGCGAAGACGTCGAAGTTGAAGTCGCGATGCAGTGGAATGATTCTTACACTGAGTCGATCTATACCTATTGCAACAACATCAATACTGTCGAAGGTGGTACTCATCTTGTCGGTTTCCGAACGGCTCTCACGCGCTCGGCGAATACTTATGCCACTGAAAAAAATCTGCTCAAAGACTTAGAGACGAATCTAGAGGGCGAGGATATTCGAGAAGGACTAGCTGCCGTCATTAGCGTAAAGGTTCGCGAACCTCAGTTTGAAGGCCAAACGAAGACAAAGCTGGGTAACACCGAAGTCAAAGGCGTTGTTGAAACCCTGGTCAATGAAAAACTGGGCGATTGGTTTGATCGTAATCCTGGTCACTCGAAAACAATTATTGGTAAATGCGTAGAAGCCGCTCGCGCTAGACTGGCGGCCCGCAAAGCGAGGGATCTAGCCCGCCGCAAGACGGCTCTTGATAGTGGCTCTCTTCCCGGTAAAATGGCCGACTGTCAGGAACGTGATCCAGCAAAATGCGAAATATACTTGGTTGAGGGTGATAGCGCCGGAGGCTCTGCTAAGCAGGCGCGCGACCGACGCACTCAAGCTGTTCTTCCGTTGCGCGGTAAAATTTTGAATGTCGAAAAAGCTCGCTTCGACAAAATGTTGTCCAATGAAGAAATCAAAATGATGGTTGCTGCCCTAGGCACCGGAATCGGCAGAGAACACGTCAACGTGGAAAAGATTCGTTATCACAAAATCATCATCATGACAGATGCTGATGTGGATGGATCACATATTCGTACATTACTTTTGACCTTCTTTTATCGCCAGCTCCCAGAGGTCGTAGAAAGGGGATTTGTCTACATCGCACAACCCCCTCTTTACCGAGTTAAAAAGGGCAATAGCGAAAAATACCTCAAAGACGAAAAGGCTCTGACTCAACATTTAATGGATCTCAGTCTTTCCAAGGTCAATTTTTTGAATATTAAATCTGGCACCGGGGAAAGTGAGCTCAAGAAATTTATACTAAATATTCACAGGTATGACGAGTTTTTGAAAACTCTGGCTGTTCGCTTTGATCGTGATGTGCTGATTCATTTTCTTCGCCAAAATATGGAATTGGGCGAAATTATGAATTCTGAAGCAGAGATAAAAGCCCAATTTGAATCCTTCAAGACGTGGTTCCAAGAAAATCCTCTTTCGGGTATTACAGCCGCAGATTTGGCTTGCGAAAAAAATGAAGAGTTCAATAATTTCTCTTTCACAATAAAAAGTACGAAATTTGGATACCTTCAAGATTCTGTGTTTGACCAAAAATTCGCTGAATCTACAGAGTGGGAAGAGTTGAAGGAATTGTGGACAAGCTTTTCGTCTATTGCGCCTCTTCCCATTAAGGTAAAAGCCGAGGGACAGGAGGAAGCTGTCGAATTTAATTCATATGTAGACTTTTACTCATTTGTGATGGAGCTAGGTAAAAAGGGCGTCTATGTTCAACGCTATAAAGGACTTGGTGAAATGAATCCTGAACAACTCTGGGAGACCACCTTAAATCCTGAAAATCGAAATCTTTTACGTGTGACCATCACAGACGCTATGTCTGCTGATGAAACTTTCAGTATTCTCATGGGTGAGCAGGTCGAACCTCGGCGCAAGTTTATTCATGACAATGCCCTATTGGCCAAAGAACTTGACGTGTAGTTAGGCGGATTCGAATGGACGATATTTCGAGAATTTCCGATGTTGATATCAATAAAGAGATGCGTGAGGCTTACCTTCAGTACTCGATGAGCGTTATTGTTGGTCGGGCGTTGCCTGATGTGCGCGATGGTCTTAAGCCCGTGCATCGTCGGGTTCTTTACGCGATGAACGATTTGGGTAACAGCCATGATAAGCCTTATAAAAAATCGGCGCGCATTGTCGGGGATGTGATTGGTAAATATCATCCTCATGGCGATATGGCCGTTTACGACACAATTGTCCGTATGGCTCAAGATTTTTCTCTGAGATACACGTTGGTCGACGGTCAAGGAAACTTCGGTTCAATCGATGGAGACGCCCCGGCGGCTCCTCGTTACACAGAAGTGCGGATGACCCGCTTAGCGGAGGAGCTCCTTGAGGACATAGACAAAGACACGGTTTCCTTCGGCTGGAACTATGATGATTCTTTATTAATACCTCATGTTTTGCCGGCAAAATTTCCAAACCTTCTTGTTAACGGCAGCGCGGGAATTGCTGTAGGAATGGCCACCAATATTCCTCCCCATAATATGCGAGAGGTTATTGACGGTTGTGTGGCACTGATTAAAAACCCAAGTCTTGCGTTAGAAGATTTGATGCGCATAATTCAGGGCCCTGATTTTCCCACAGCAGGAGTGATTGCAGGTTCATCGGGCATTATTCAGGCCTACAGAACGGGTCGAGGGGTTATTATTCTCAAGGCCGTTGCTGAGATTGTGCCAAAGAAAGACCGTGAAGAAATTCTGGTTACTGAAATTCCTTATCAAGTGAACAAAGCTAAGCTGATTGAGAGTATTGCTGATTTAGTCAAAGACAAGCGCATCGAGGGGATTTCTGACATTCGTGACGAATCCTCGCGAGAGGGGATGAGAATCGTCATCCAGTTGAAGCGTGGCGAAAACGCTCAGGTTGTTCTTAATCGACTTTATAAATTCACACAAATGCAGGTGAGCTTTGGGATTATTATGTTGGCGTTGGATTCGCGCAACCAGCCTGTCGTTTTTAATCTCAAGCAGATGCTTGAAGCCTTTATCGCCCACAGAAAAGACGTAGTTACTCGGCGCTGTATATTTGACTTAAAAAAGGCTGAGGCTAGAGCACACATTCTTGTAGGCTTGAAAAAGGCACTTGATCAAATTGACGCTGTAATCGCCACAATTCGTGCATCTAAAGAAGCCGAAGTGGCGCGAGCCAACTTGATAAGCCAGTTTGGCTTTTCTGAGAAGCAGGCGCAGGCCATTTTGGATATGCGCTTACAACGCCTTACGGGATTGGAGCGTGAGAAAATTCTAAATGAACTGGCAGAGGTACAAAAGCAGATCGCTTGGCTAAAGCAGGTTCTGGGTAGTGTCGAAGAGATTTATAAAATCATTGTTGGCGAACTTGAGGAAATCAAAAAAGCCTATGGTGATGAACGACGAACGAAGATTGAGCGCTCCTCTGAGGAAATCAACATAGAGGATCTAATAGCTAAAGAAGATATGGTCATTTCGATGACTTACTCCGGCTACATCAAACGTATTTCCATGGATGAGTATCGTTTGCAAAAACGCGGAGGCAAAGGCTTAAAGGGCGCTGAACAACGAGAAGAGGACTATGTTTGGAAGCTCTTCACAGCAAATACTCACACCCAGATTCTTTCATTCTCTGATCGGGGAAAATTGTATTGGACCAAAGTGCATGAACTTCCACAAGGGTCGCGAACTAGTAAAGGTAAAGCGATCAATAACGTCATTCAGCTTTCATCAGGAGAGAATGTAAGAGCCATTCTTCCTGTCGAGGAGTTCAAGCCAGACCATTTTGTAGTTATGCTGACGGAAAAGGGAACGATCAAAAAAACATCACTAGAAGCCTTTTCTAGACCGCGTCCGAGCGGTCTGATCGCCTTGACCATAGATCTTGACGACAATTTAATCGATGCGAAGCTCTCGAGTGGTAAAGACGATATTTTTATTGTCACTCGTGAGGGCATGTCTATTCGCTTTGATGAAGAAGATGTGCGTGCAATGGGCAGGGCCGCCCGCGGCGTGAAAGGAGTAACGCTGGCTAAAGATGATAAGGTTATTGGCATGGAGGTAGTGGCCAAAGATAGCAAAGAAACAATTCTTATCGTCACCGCCAATGGTTTCGGTAAACGCACGGTCATGGACGAGTATCGCCTTCAGGGGCGCGGCGGAATGGGGTTGATCACACAAAAGACCACGGACAAAGTGGGTATGGTTGTTTCTGCTCGTTTAGTCGCAGACAAAAATCAGATTCTCCTGACAACCAACAAGGGACAGTCCATACGGATGCGTTGCTCAGATATCTCGGTAATTAGTCGAAACACACAAGGGGTAAAGCTTATGGATCTTCATGATGGTGAATTCGTCACCAGTGTGGCTCTGATTGCTGATGAAGAAGATGAAGCTTTAGCAGATAGCCCCGATGGGAGCGCTGGCGGGTAAGACAAGTGAGGTGGGCTGCCTTGGCGTTTCTCGCTTTGACTTGTTTAAGCGGTTGTTCATTCAGTTTTGAATGGCTACAAATGCTTCGCGCCCAAAGAGCCGTTGTTGGACAAGATTTTCCAGGGGCCGTGTTGATCTTAGAGAAGATCATGCGAGAGCGACCTGACCGCGATAGATCTCTTGAGGCAGCAAGACAAGGGGCACGCATTGCTCATTTGATGACCAAAAATTATCCGTTGGCCATCGAGTTTTATAGGCACATCATTTTAAAATCAGAAGACCCAGAAGAGCGTAAATCATCTCAGCGATTTGTAGCTCAAATCTATTATGAAAACCTTCTGAACTATGATCGAGCTGTCATTGAATACGAAAAGTTACTAAAACTAGAACATCGACCGGAGGAGGGCTTTCGTTATCGGTTGAATTTGGCCAAGGCTCACTACAATCTCAACAATCTTGAACAGTCGTTATTGGAAATAGACACCATACTGAGTGGAAAACTAAGCCCAGAAGAGACTTACGAGGCTAAGGTTCTCAAAGCAAGCGTACTGGTGCACAATAAACAGTTGGCCGACGCTGCCGGGCTTTGGGAATCAATCTTAAAAGAATTTCCTGAACGATCCGCGAAAGATAATGTCGCTCTCAATCTTGTGGTTTGTTACGAAGAGCTCAGGGACTTTGGAAGGGCCATCGAAATACTAGAAAACATGAAACAGGGATACCCAAACCCAGATTTTTTAGATTTCCGTATTTCTAGGCTTAGAGAGCGCAAGGATAATCAACCCGGGGCACAGGGCTGGAAGAGGTAAAATGAAGCTCAATGAAAAGACGAATAAAGGAATTGTCTTTATGGGGGTGGCCTTCGAGCTGGTGGCCATGTGTGTCGGTGGTTATTTTTTAGGCGAGCAGATCGATCTCTATTATGGCTGGAAAAATATTGGGTCCACCTATTTGGTTCTTGTGCTTTTGATAGGCTGGTTTGTGCACCTCATCTATCTCCTCCGTCGTTTTGAGCAGGAAAATGTCGACGGCGATTCGTAACCTCAAAACATTAGCGCTTATTCAAGGTATTGTTGGGGCGGCACTCAGTCTGCTAGTGACTGTGATCTGGAACTTACAGCTTGGCGCGTCGTTTGCCGTCGGCTCCAGCCTTATGCTGTTTAACATTGTCTTGCTTGGATGGACTTGGTGGCGAATTCTTGCGCAAAAAACAATTGCTTGGACGTTGGTTGTCATTGTAATCAAATACGCGGTCTTGCTAGGAGCGATCTTTCACCTTGCCCGTACCAGCTGGTTCAGCTCGGTGGGAGCCGGTCTTGGCATTTCGAGTTTTGTGTTGGCGGCACTCTTTTATGCCGTCGTTTCAGAAAAACAAGAGAAAGAGATAGAAGAAATTGGCTCAGACTCATTTTAACTGGTTGCAACTAGTTCCCGGAATTACCCACGACAGTGTACACGTAGCCACTTCCGTTGCGGTGGGTGGTGTTCTCGTGGCGGGGGCCATTATAGGTAAAATGGCGTTAGGTACGGGTGAACAGGCTATAGCCCCCGCTTCCCGTTTTTCATTGAAGGGTATTTTCGAGCTAATCATTGAGTTTATTGTTGGTATTTGCGACATGGTGATCGGTGAAGAGGGCCGTAAATTTGTACCTATGTTTGCAGCAATCTTTTTCTTTGTTTGGATTAATAATCTAGTTGGTCTACTTCCCGGAATGACTCCGGCAACGGACAACATCAATACAACTCTGGCTTTGGGAATTTTCTCCTTCTTGGCCTACAACTATTTCGGCTTCAAAGAGCATGGAGTGGCTTACCTTAAGCATTTTTTAGGCCCGGTACTTTTCTTGGCTCCCTTAATGCTTGTCATTGAAATTATTGGACATCTGGTTAGACCCCTCACCTTGGGTCTTCGTCTCTACGGTAACATCATGGCTGATCACACGGTGCTGAGCGTTTTCTTGCATATGTTTGAAAACCTCTGGTTCATTCCAGTTCCGGCAATTTTTTATGGCATGGGGATCTTCGTTGCATCGATGCAGGCTTTTGTTTTTACGATGCTTTCGATGATTTACGTGTCAATGGCTATAGCTCACGATCATTAGGAAAAAGGGAGAAACTAAAATGAAAAAATCTATGTTCATTACTTTGGCTGCTTTGCTCGTATCGGCACAGGCTTTTGCTGAAGAGGCTGCTACTGTTGCGGCCACATCGTCTGTTGGCGATAAAGGTCTTTACGCTCTCGGTCTTGCTATCATGCTAGGCTTGGGCGCTTTTGGAGCCACTATGGGTCAGTCGCGTGTTGGTAGTGCAGCAATGGAAGGATTGGCTCGCAATCCTCAGGCTCGTAACCAAATGTTTGTTCCGATGATTGTAATCTTAGCTCTTATTGAATCTCTATTCATTTTGACCTGGCTGGTTGCTAACGGCGTATCCGGTAAGATCTAGATTTTAGAGCTACACTGTCGTTCGTCTAAGCTAAGTGCCGATAGCCTCCTGTTAGTCGGGAGGTTTTATCGGCATTAGCATTTTTAATGCTGAAGAGATTTAAAGTAGTGGTTTGACTACAGACTCAAACGTCGCGCGAATCCGCTCAAGCCCTTCTTGTGTTATTGACTCAAACCTTAGAACTAATACAGGCTGCGTATTAGAGGCGCGAGCAAGGCCCCAGCCGTCCTTAAAGCTCACGCGAAGGCCATCAATTGAATTTACACTGTATTCACTAGAGCTCAGAGCAAATTTGCTCTTGAGAGCCGCTACAATTGAATGTTTCTTTTCCTCCGTTGTGTCTATACGGATTTCAGGAGTGTTAAATGATGGAGGAAGCTCAGAGAGTAGCTCGGGAATGGTTTTTCCAGTGCGAATGAGAATTTCAACGAGCCGTAGTCCTGCATATAGCGCATCGTCATAGCCATAATTGCGATCCGCAAAAAAAACATGGCCGCTGAGTTCTCCCCCAAAAGGAGCTTTTTCTTGTTTAACTTTTTCTTTGATGAGCGAATGGCCTGTCTTCCACATTATGGGTTTGCCGCTCAAATTATGAATATACTGGTACATTCTATCTGAGCATTTGACGTCTCCAATAATCGGGGCTCCAGGGTTGGCCTTCAAAATATCGGCAGCTATTATGCACATCATCTCATCGCCCAAAATGAAGCGGCCCCGATGGTCTACGATGCCTATGCGATCGGCATCTCCATCAAAACCAATTCCAATACGAGAGCTTGTGCTTCTTACCCGAGCTTTTAAATCATCAAGATTTTCCTCAACTGTTGGGTCTGGATGATGATTAGGAAACGTCCCATCTGGAGTCTCAAAAAGGATATCCGGCTTTAGTCCCACGCCCTCATAAAGACGCCTGGCAATAATACCCGCAGCCCCATTTCCACAATCCAAAACTATGGGTAAAGCCAGCTTAGTGCCAAACTCTGCTTTGTAGCGCTCAACGTAAGGAGTCAGAATATCAATGTCTTCCTCCCGACCAGAGCCTGAGGAGTAGTCGCCGCTATCAATAATACGCTCAAGTTCCTTTATCTCGTCCCCAAAGATCGTCGATTTTGCGTAGGATATTTTAAATCCGTTATATTCAGGAGGATTATGAGAACCGGTGACCATAATCCCGCCCAGCACCCCTTCCACTGTGAAGGTTGAAAAATAACTGATCGGAGAGGTTATAAGACCCATCCGAATAACATCTGCGCCAGAAGCCTTAAATCCTTCGCAGAGACTATCAGCAATTTCAGGGCTAGATAGCCGTGCGTCGTGTCCAAGAGTTAGCCTTGGCCGCCTGTTCCCACTCTTACGGCATACGTAGGTAACGAACGCTCTTCCTAGATGGTAGGCAAAGTCTTTATCGAAATCTGTCTTGTATACACCGCGAATGTCGTATTCGCGAAAAATCACTGGATTCTTTTTCATCGCATCCTCTTTTTAATTAGGCGTACTGCCGTTAGCAGCGCGTCCATCATTGATCCAAATTGCGCCTTATCTTTTCCAAAGAGTTCTTTGGCCGTACCGTGGTCGACGCTTGTTCTCACAAAGGGTAAACCAAGTGTCAAATGCACTCCGCCGCCAAATCCGTGAACCATCTTAAATGGAATCAACCCCTGATCATGGTAAGGACAAACATAGACAGAATAAAGCCGCCAATTCTGTTCTAGGAAAGCGCTGTCCGGGACGAGCGGACCTTTGACTACTTTTTTCCACCCTTTTGACTCTATCCAATCTTGAAAAATGCCCTCCTCGGGGCCAAGGATTCCCTGCTCGCCAGCATGAGGGTTCACACCCAATAGAGCTATTGGTTTATGTCTAAGCCCGGAAGACAGAGACGCCCTTAATTCTAGAGCGGTCTCGATAGCCGATGAAAAGGTGTTTAAATTAAGGTTGTCTAGAGCTTCCCGAAGGCGCAAGTGCCCTGTGGCGAGAAGCACGTTAAATCGATGGCCCAAAAACCCCATAAAAAGCTTCTGGTGGCCAGACACCCTTGCGAGAATTTCGGTGTGTCCGATGTCCTTAAAGCCAGAAGCTAAGATAGAGGTTTTTGAAAGTGGTGCCGTCACCAATCCCTGAAAGACTCCTTGCATACAAAGTTGAGCGGCTTCCTCTACCCAGTGCGCGGGAGAGAGGGAACTTCTAATTTCAATTGCAGTTTTTGAGTCGAAGGAACAAAGAGAAGCTTCCTTCGCGCACCCCACAACCTGCAGGCGAAATTTTCTTTTATTTAAAGCGTGTCGCGAGGAGCCAGCGCCACGATAAAAAATAAATTGTACTCCAGCCTTAGGGCCAATCGCATTTAAAGCCTTACAGGTGACTTCCCATCCAATTCCGTCTGCATCCCCTGTCGTGATGATGAGCCGTATTTTAGAGGCCATTGATCTTGACGAAAGACTCTTCTCGTCGCTGGGTAAGCCACAAACGAAATTGACGTTTAAAAGCGTCTGCATAGAGAATACGCCTAATGTTCTCTCTCTCTTCCTCGAGCCGAGGGTCGGCGATGAGAGTTCGCTTGTTCAGTTTTATGATGTGATAACCACGTGCCGTCTTAACGGGCTTAGAAACTTCTCCTGGAGAAAGCTTACGCACGGCGAGCTCTAGCTCCTTGGTCATCTCGCCGGCCCTAAAGGTTCCCAAGGCCCCACCCTTTGAAAAATTAGAGTCTTCGCTAAACTGTTCTGCTAGGGCTTCAAAAGATTGTCCATTCTTTAACTTTTCTTCGACGGACCGAGCGCGACTCAAGGCTGACTCCTCGCCTCCATTTTTCGCTGTAAATAAAATATGAGATAAGTTGAATTCGAATATTTGAGTGGCTGAAGGTCCCTTCTGAGCAAGATAATAAGAGCTCACATCTTCATCAGAAATTCTGATTTTTGAAGTTACCTCTCGCTCTACAAGTCCTTGCCTTTCTAGGCTGGTTTTAATGAAATCCTGATATTTAGAGATACTCACGCCTTTTGCTTTAAGGGCGTCACGGAGTTGTTCCCGAGAAATTCCATTGTTCTTAGCTATGTTGCGAATCTCCTGCTCAACTCGCTCAATGGTAACTTCCATGTTCTTACGCTTGACTTCAAAATCCATAATTCGCTCATCGATGAGATGATTGAGAAGAGCGTTTTTGTCTTTAAGTAAATTTTGTGGGTCTGTGAGCTTTAATAAAGCATCATCCACAAGCCCGCCAGAGGCTAAACGCTTTTGAAAACTATCGACATCTGAAAGGGTAATTGGTGAATCATTCACAATAGCCACGATTTTATCCACAATCTTGGCGGGTGCTTGAAGAGCAAAAAAGGCTAAGGAATAAACAAACAACAACCGGTTCACTGTATTTTGGTCTCCACTTTTATAGCTTCAATGAATACCTGATCTTTAAAGACCCTAGATTTTCTTACTTGCGTTTCAAGCCAAGCAAGATAGAGCGACTGTTCACGTTTTTCCATTAAAATACTTTTAATTTGGGGCTTGACCTCTGAATAGGCACGAATCCTTGCCGGCTTTCGACCCAACACCTCAAAAATATGGTAGCCATACGGGCTTTTAAAAATGCGACTGCGCTGGCCTGTTTTCATCTGAAACGCCGATTCAAAAACCTCGGTCAGTCCCTTCTCGACCCAACCCACATTTCCGCCCTGAGAAGCCTCTGGAGAAATGGAGTATTTTTTTGCTAAGTCGGTCATTTTTTTGCCCCGCCTCAGGGCTTCTTCAATGGTTTTAGCGTCAGTTTCTGTGGCGACTTGCACCTGTCGCAACTGGGCTGTTTCACCAACTGAGAAACGAGTCCTATTTTCATTGTAGTAAGCCTGCAGCTCTTGTTCTGTTGGCGATGCAGCCTTGCGTGCAATTTTTTGGGCGACTTGCTTTTGTAGCATAGTGGCCTGCAAGCGATCTTTCCAGGCCTTAAAACTCAATCCTTGTTCCGCTAATGCGGCTTGAAAGGCGAGGTCATCAGGATAGTTGCTCTGAATAGACCGAATTTGTTGCTCAAGTTCTTCAGCCTTAACTAGAACTTCGTTTTCTTTAGCCCAATCTTCAGTCAACACTTGAGTAATAAACTCCTCACTGATCTTCTCTTTGATCATTTTTAGGAGCTTGGGGTCTTTTGCAGAGAGCGCGTCTTGGCCGCTTAAGCGATAGGCGAGTTCTTGGGAAAACATTTGTGCTGTCATTTGGCGCCCGTTGACATCCAAAACAACCTTCTGCGCCAGAGAGGGCTGCGAGTATTCACACGCAGACGTTGCAAGCAGCAGACAAAGAATCAGCGCAAAATGTTTATTCCGCATTTAATTGTTCAGAGATTTTATAAGGTTTTTATTGATTTGCACGCTATATGTTTTTTTGAGTTTTTCAAAATATTCATTAAACACTTTGGCCCGCTTTTCATCATATACGGCCGCACGGATTTGACGTTTGTCGGCCATATCGTAACCGCGTTTTTCAAGCAGTTTGATTATGTGAAAGCCAAAACGAGTTTCAATTAGGCCCTTGATTTCATTTGGTTTCAGATTCAAAGCCGTGTCGTAAATCATCGGCATAAGGGTGACTCTCGATTGAAAACCGATATCACCGCCCATTTCCTTGGTTGGTACGTCGTCGCTATAGAGCTTAACCAACTCTTCAAATGGTCGTTTAGACTTTTTGACTTCGCTTAAAACCTCTTCTGCGCGCTTGCGAGTTGATGAACGCTGCTCCTCTGTGGCATTGGGCTTAATATCAATCAGTATATGAGCCAGCCTGATCTCTGGGTTTTTTTTATAAAAGTCCTTCATCTCTTGCTCGGTGATTTCAATGCCTTCAACTTTTTTTCCGATCTGCTTTTCGAGTAACGAGTTGTAAAGAACTTGTTTGAATCGCTCTTTCACCACAGGATCATTTTGCAGTTTGGCTTTTTCGGCTTCCTGAACACCAATTTCGTATCTAATGAGATCTTCCAAAAATTGTTCTGGAGTAGGTGGGTTCACTGCTTGCTTGCGGATGTCTTCCATCCGACGCTTGAACTCGTCAGACGTTATTTTGGTGTCACCTATAGTGGCGATCACCTCGGCCTTGGCTTGGATGGTCAATACTAAATTTAGAAGCAAAATCAGAGTTGTCATTGAATGCCCCCAGAACGGTTGTACGTAGGATGTTATCGTAGGTGCTTGGCGGCGTCAGTGCAAGCCTGGGAGATTGCGTTTTTTAGGGCCAGGGACAGGTCTTGAGATTTTGGCGACTGTTGGCGGGAAATTGCATTCCAAGGTTCCTCAAACTTCACGATTACACGGGCAAACGGCTTTGGGAGGAATGCTTTATTCCAGGACCTATGAAAAAAAATAGCCCTATCACACGCCGCTCCTACGGGCACGATCTTAGCTTGAGCGAGGCGAGAGAGTTCAAACACGCCAGCCTTAACTTCATGTAAAGGTCCCTTGGGCCCGTCGACTGCCATGGAGGCTTGGTAGCCCCGGCCCATCAGACGAATGAGGCCCTTTAACGCACCAACACCGCCGCGAGTTGAGGACCCACGGCTAGTTGCTCCACCCAGTCTCCGGATGACAAAATCAATCAGCTGTCCGTCTTTACTAGTCGACGTCATAGTCGCGATTTTATAGCGAGAGACTAATGGCACGACACAGAGCTCTGAACCATGCCAGTGCGAAAAGATAAGTGGTTCTCCTGCCGCAAGAGCCGCACGCATGCCTTCTGACTCAATTACTTTCAATCTCCAAGTGGCTGTCCATAGCCGATAGAAAAGCCAGACTATCCAAGGTAAAACATAGCGGCGAAACATTTTTACTTATGAAGAGCCTTCTTGAATTCTTCTACAAGCTTAGGAACCACCTCAAAGAGGTCACCTACGATACCATAATTAGCTTTTTGAAAAATTGGCGCGTCGGCATCTTTATTAATGGCGACAATGACCTTACTCGCGCTCATTCCAGCTAAATGCTGAATAGCCCCTGAGATACCGCATGCGATATAGAGGCTGGGAGCGACAGTCTTGCCAGTCTGCCCAACTTGCATACTATGGGGTACCCAGCCAGCATCAGCTACCGCGCGTGAGGCTCCTACGGTGGCTCCGATTGTGTTAGCAAGATCGTCCAGAAGCTTAAAATTCTCTGCGTTTTGCATGCCCCGGCCGCCGGAGACAATCACATTTGCTTCAGTCAAATCTGCTTTTGTTGAGGAACCCTTGACGACGTCCTTGGAAATAATTTTGCCGCTGGCAGTCTGAGCAGGGAATTCTCTTATTTGACATTGAGCGCCTAAATCCGGTGAACCGGCAGGAAGCTGATTTGGACGCATAAGCACGAAGCAAATTGGGCTGTTTAAAAACTCAACTTCAGCCGTGCATTTGCCTGAGTACAAGGGGCGACGAGCCTTGATTGAGTTGTTAGTGAGGTCAAGGTCAGTGCAATCGCTGGCTAATCCACAATCCAAGCGGGCTGCGACCCGCGGAAATAAATCACGTGCGGTCGCGCTGCTAGATGCAAGGACAACATCGGCCCCTGATTCTTTAATCATGGCCGTAACAGTGTCCGAGTAAGTCTCCGGGTTATACTGACCAGCAGAATCGCAAACAAAAACCGATTGTGCGCCAAATTGGGCGGCTCGCGTTGCCAAACTCTTAGCGTCGCCTCCAATCAACCCCGCAACAACTGTTCGCCCCGCTGTTTTTGCGGCGGTGAGCAGCTCCATACTGCCCTTTTTTAAATCGTGAGAAGTAGTTTCGACAAAAACAAAAACTTTAGACATGTTGATCCTCACAGTACCTTGGCTTCATCCATTAGTAAGCGAACCAATTCTTTTGCTTGTGCAGAGGGGTCACCGGCAATCATTTTAACTGCGGGTTTTTCTGGTGGAAGCTGAAAATCTTTGAGCCGCACTTTGACGTTGGACGGCTGAATACCTACATCACTGAGAGACAGTTCTTTCAAAGGTTTCTTTTTTGCCTTCATAATTCCAGGCAGACTTGCGTAACGAGGGGTGTTTAAGCCTTTGTTAGCTGCAATCACACACGGACCTTGAAGCTCATAGACTTCCCGAGCTCCACCTTCAACTTCACGTTCGATGGTGAGGGCTGTATCAAACGTCAGTTTGGAGACTACGGTGACATGGGGCACAGCGAGAAATTCAGCCAAAATCTGAGGAACGCTGGCTGAGTTATCATCAATGGCTAACTTTCCAGTCAAAATTAAATCAAAAGGACTCTCTTTTTGTATAGCCGCAGCAAGGGCCTTTGCGGTGAGAAATGTATCTAGAAATTCAGTTGTGTCGATGACAATGCCATCATCGGCACCCATAGCCATTGCTGTGCGCAGAGATTCGGTTACGCGCGCCTTTGGGCCTACACTTATGACCGTCACCTGGCCAGAACCCTTAACCTCTTTGAGTTTCAGCGCTTCTTCTACGGCGAATTCATCATAGGGATTCATCACCCACTTAACGCCATTTTCCTCAATTCCACTGCGATCAGCTTTAAGTTGAATTCGGGTTTCAGTGTCAGGAACTTGTTTTAGGCAGACAAAAATTCTCATCTTTAAAGCTCTCCGCGTTGAGCTGGACCTTTAGTTCTTTGTGATGTATGTCTTGTAATGTCAATCGATAAGAATCTCAAGGGCTTATATAGATGCAAAATCTTGTTCAAAGGCAAAGTGGGATGACAGGGTGGCTGTTCTCGACCATAGGTCGCAAGCAGCTTGTCGCAGTCACTGGATTAGGGCTCAGTGTTTTTGTCTTGGTTCACATGCTTGGCAATATGCTGATATTGGCAGGGCCGCAAGCGTACAATGAATATGCACACAAACTCGTATCGAATCCGTTAATCTATGTAGCGGAAGCGGGCTTGGTGGGAATATTCTTGGTTCACTTGTTTTTAGCTCTGCGGGTAACCTTGTTAAACTATGCGGCACGTGATTCGCGCTATGCAGTAATGTCCAGCGGAGCAAAGAGAACCGAATGGACACAAAGAACCATGTGGGCACAAGGACTATTGATCGCCGTCTTCGTGATTTTGCATCTTATTACATTCAAGTACGGCAACTATTACTCGGTGAACTACGGCCAAGGGGAAATCCGAGATCTACACAGGCTTGTAATTGAGGTTTTTAAAGAACCTGGTTATGTGGCTTGGTATATCGTTGCGCTCATTGCTCTTGGTTTTCATCTTAAACATGGAGTGGCCTCAGCGTTACAGTCAATCGGAGTTCATCATCCTCGCTATCGATGTCTCATTAAAATGTTGGGCGTTGGATATGCGCTGGTCGTGGCATTAGGCTTTATCTCCCAACCCATTTACGTTTACTTCTTTAATTGAGGGTGAAAATGACTCAGACTTCTCCCAAGTTAGAATCAAAATCTCCCAGCGGTCCAATCGAGTCGCGTTGGGAAAAACATAAATTTGAGTCGAAACTGGTGAATCCCGCGAACAAGCGAAAGCATACCATACTTGTTGTGGGCACTGGCCTTGCGGGTGCGTCTGCTGCCGCAAGCCTTGGTGAATTAGGTTATAAGGTTAAGGTCTTTTGTATTCATGATACTCCCCGACGTGCACACTCGATTGCCGCGCAGGGAGGAATCAATGCGGCCAAAAATTATGCAAATGACGGTGATTCTGTTTATCGTCTTTTTTACGACACAGTAAAAGGTGGAGACTTCCGCGCGCGTGAGTCCAATGTCTACCGTTTGGCTCAAGTATCCACGGCTATTATTGATCATTGTGTGGCTATTGGTGTGCCATTTGCTCGCGAATATGGAGGGCTGTTAGATAATCGTTCGTTTGGCGGCGCTCAGGTTTCACGAACTTTTTACGCTCGTGGTCAGACGGGCCAGCAACTTTTGCTTGGCGCTTACGCGAGCATGAATCGGCAGTCGAAAAACGGAAACGTAGAAATTTATTCGCGTCGCGAAATGCTTGATCTTGTGTTGGTCGATGGAGTGGCTCGGGGAATCACCGTTCGCAATCTTGTGACTGGCGAAATCGAATCTTTTGCCGGAGATGCGGTACTGCTGGCAACGGGTGGTTATGGTAACGTTTACTACCTATCCACCAACGCTAAGAATTCTAACGTAACAGCGAGTTGGCGTTGTCATCGGCGTGGAGCCTACTTTGGCAATCCCTGCTTCACGCAAATTCACCCGACATGTATTCCTCGGTCTGGCAGTTATCAGTCTAAACTCACTTTGATGTCTGAGTCTTTGCGCAACGACGGCCGCGTTTGGGTGCCAAAGGATAAAGGGGATAAGCGACGTCCTCAGGACATTCCTGAATCCGAACGAGATTATTACCTAGAAAGAATATACCCAAGTTTTGGTAATCTTGTTCCGCGTGACGTAGCCTCACGTCAGGCCAAATTTCGTGTTGATGAGGACCGTGGTGTTGGCTCCACGGGAGAAGCTGTCTACTTAGATTTCTCCGACTCGATAAAACGTCTGGGGCGTGACAAGATCTCTGAGAAATATGGCAATTTGTTTCAGATGTATGAAAAGATCACTGGAGAAAATCCCTACGAGATGCCGATGCGTATTTTTCCGGCAGTTCATTACACCATGGGTGGCTTGTGGGTAGACTACAATTTGATGAGCACAATTCCGGGCCTACATGTGTTGGGAGAGGCTAATTTTTCTGATCATGGCGCTAACCGTTTGGGCGCTTCGGCTCTGATGCAAGGACTCGCCGATGGTTTTTTTGTAATTCCTTATACTCTTGGTCAATACATCGCTTCGAACCCTCTGCCCAAGGTGGACATAAGTCACGATGCATTCAAAGCCAGCAAGGAGGAAGTGTCTCAGCGGTTGACCCAGCTTTTAGCACTGAGGGGTCAACACACTGTAGATGAAATTCATCGAAAATTAGGTCAGATTATGTGGGATCAAGTGGGCATGTCTCGCAATGCTGAAGGCCTGAAGAAAGCTATGGATGAAATTCGAAACCTGCGGCAGACATTCTGGAACGATGTGCGTGTGCCGGGAGAGCCTAACTTCAAAAACAGTGAGCTAGAAAAGGCTGGGCGTGTTGCTGACTTTTTGGAACTAGGGGAGCTGATGGCCAAAGATGCACTCGAGCGCGAGGAGTCTTGTGGAGGCCATTTCAGAGAGGAACATCAAACTCCCGACAATGAGGCAAAGCGAGACGATACTAATTTCTGCCATGTGACTGCATGGGAGGCAAAACCTCACAGTGATGCGATTTCATGGACCCCCCACAAAGAGTCTTTGAATTTCGAATACGTCAAGCCTTCGCAAAGAAGTTATAAGTAGGTGAATTTATGGCGGACTCAAAATTAATGAATCTTAAGTTGAAAATTTGGCGGCAAGCGGGCCCAGGGGCACCAGGGCATTTCGTTGATCATCATGCTAAAAATGTAAGCCCAGACATGTCCTTTTTGGAGATGTTGGATGTAGTTAATGAGAATTTAATTAAGAGTGGACAAGATCCTGTTGAGTTCGACCACGATTGTCGTGAGGGTATTTGTGGTTCGTGTGCGTTGGTAATCAATGGCAATCCGCACGGTCCTGAAACTCGCACCACCACTTGTCAGTTGCATATGCGTAAATTTAAAGATGGCGACTCAATCGTGATTGAGCCCTTTCGTGCCAAAGCCTTTCCAATAGTTAAAGATCTGGCCGTGGATCGATCAGCTTTTGATCGCATTCAACGGGCGGGAGGATTTGTTAGCGTCAACACAGGCGCGGCCCCTGATGCAAACACGCTCCCCATATCTAAGTCCAGTGCAGATATGGCGTTTGCAGCGGCAACTTGCATCGGTTGTGGGGCCTGTGTAGCTGCTTGTAAAAATGCGTCTGCATCACTTTTTGTTTCAGCAAAGATTTCTCATTTAGCCCTATTGCCACAGGGCCAAGCAGAGCGTGAACAGCGAGCTTTGAATATGGTTGCTCAAATGGATGCAGAAGGTTTTGGAGCTTGCTCCAACACGGGCGCGTGTGAGGCGACATGCCCCGTTGGTATTAGCCTTGAGAGTATTGCTCGCATGAATAGAGATTTCTTAAGTGGCTCTATTTGTGAACGCTAGAATCCAGGTTGGTTGGAGCCGCAGATAATCCTGCAAAAGGAACGATACTGACCAACCCTTGAGATTTACGAGATGCTCAGAGTTTAATCACCTACACTATAGGTAGTGTTCTGGACCTTTGGCCCAACCACCTATAGAGAGTTATGAACATCAACCCACAGATTTATCCACATTTTATGAGTTTTTTGATGCTCTCTCTAGACCTTGGTCTGGCGTTTATTGCGTTTTGAACGCAGTTTTGAAGTCACTGCTAAAAAACTGCCTGAAGAATCCCCATTTAAATTCTAAAAATTTAGGCCGATGATACCTCATTAGTAGGATAACCCCTTGGCTAAAAGTAAAGCTTTGTATTCATTTTTGGGATTTAAGTCTGAAGCCAGGAGCTCAACAAAGGATGCTTTCTTCCGCCATCTTACAAAGGCTGTTAAGGTCACATCTGTTGAAAAAATACGAAAATTGGCCAAACATAGTCCAGAAAATGAGCAGCTTGAATTTGATCCTGATGTCCTCGATGCAGGTAATTTAAGCAACCGACGGGCCTCCTAGACCGACCTCTCAAAAATATTATTGCGTGAGTTCCGATAATTGGTACCATTTTGGAACTGATAGGAGATTGGCTGCCGAAGGATTCGGCATATCGTTCATGGATGAACGTTATCACCTCACTTAAAAGTCACAATTAAACTGAGCTCAAGAATGAGCGGAGGGACCATGAATCAAGGACGAGTCATCAGGATGATTGCCATCCTGCTTGCAACCTTTGCGTTTTCTGCACGCGCAAAGACTTTTTTGGCCGTGCCGGGCCAATATGTTGTTAAGTTAAAGCCAACAGCAACAGTGATGAGTGCTCTGCAAATGGAGCGCATTCTTGGTTCTGAAGTTAAAGAAACTATTAATAAGTCCGAAGGTTTAATTCTTGTCCAGCGTCCTATTGTTGAAGAGCGAGGTGCCGCAATCTCCACGCTGGCACACAACCCAATGGTTGAATATGCAGAGCCCAACTTTATTTATAAAGTGGTGGGTGGTTCAACAGGCCTTCCCAATGATGCTGAGCTAGGAAAGCTTTGGGGTATGATCAATAATGGACAACGTGTTGAGGGCGATGGCGGCGGAATTCTTGGCAAAATCGATGTGGATATCGATGCCGACAAGGCCTGGCAAATTGAAACGGGCAGCAAAGAAGTGGTTGTCGCCGTTATAGATACTGGTGTGCGTTGGAATCTCTCTGATTTGCAAAACAACATATTTGTCAATGAAGCCGAACTGAATGGTCAGCCAGGTGTAGACGACGATGCCAACGGTTGTGTCGATGATGTGCATGGCTGTGATATTGCTGGTAAAGACGGTGACCCCATGGATGTTTACGGTCATGGCACCCACGTGGCCGGAACTATTGGTGCGGTTGGCAACAACCAGGAGGGCGTTGTTGGAGTAGCATGGAATGTGCGAATTCTTCCAGTTCGCTTCCTTGGCGACGATGGTTCTGGAACGCTTGCGGATGCGGTCAAATCTATTGATTACGCCGTCACTATGAAGGCCAATATCATGAACAATTCGTGGGGCGGCGGCGGATTTAGCCAAGTCTTGATGGATTCAATTGTAAGAGCAAAGGATGCGGGAATTTTATTTCTCGCGGCTGCGGGCAACAGCTCTAATGACAACGATGCTTCTCCAGAATATCCCGCAAGCTATGCTGTGGACAATGTGATTTCGGTGGCTGCCGTTGACCCACAGGGCATGATGGCTGATTTTTCCAACTGGGGAAAATCTTCCGTACATATCGCCGCTCCGGGCGTGAATATATTGAGCTATACAATGCGTGGACTTCAAAGTTGGTCAGGAACCTCCATGGCCTGTCCGCATGTCGCGGGCGTAGCTGCTTTATTGCTGTCACAAGATATGGGTCAGCCCTATAGCACAATTAAGAATCGTTTACTTGCCTCGGCCCGGCCGATAGCTGGCTTGCGAGGTCGTGTAGCCACGGGAATGGTTAATGCTTATTATGCGCTCACTAACACTGCGGCTCCCATGGATCCGAATGATCCGTTCAATTGGCAAAAAACTTCAGAATCAGTTTCAACTGATCATCCCTATCCACATCGGAGTCGTCAGGAATGGACTCTGAGTGTGCCAGGGGCCTCAAAGATTGCTGTTTATTTCTCAAAATTCGAAACTGAAGCTAACTACGACAAAGTTGAATTTAAGAATAAAGATGGTGTTGTCGTCGGCACGCTCAGTGGCCGATTGGGTGAAGTCTATGGTCCTGTGGTTGAGGGAGACACCGTAACTCTTAGCTTTGTGGCTGACGACTCCGTAAATGCATATGGCTTTGATGTAGGCGGAGTTGCATACCAAGTTCAGTAAAGCTTGGAGTTTTTTCGGAAGATCAAACCCCGCTGAAGGCGGGGTTTTTTTTAGGGTAAATGTGCTTTTACAAATCGTTCTACTTTTAGATTTACTAGATCCGGCATGTCCAATTGAGAACAATGCGAACCGTAAGGGACCATAAAAAAATCGCTATCTCGAATCATGCGATGAAGGTCTTCTTGATGTCTCTGAGGAGTGACGGTGTCTTGCTTGCCACCGATGATCATTGAAGGAACTTGAATACGCTCAAGCACGGCTTTACCGTCAAATTTAATCATGGCTTCAAAAAGAGCTAAGAAAGCATTCAAATCCATCGACGCAATTCCACGTGCGTAAATTTCGATATCCTTAACGTTTGTGAGCTGCAAATTGAAGCCTCCGGCCAAGGCACTGAGATGGATGGCCACAGGGTTTTGGATCGAATTGCGCCACAAATAAGATATGGTCTCGGGCAGCAGTTGGTAACCGGATTTGAGCAGTTGAAAGATGGTTTGTGTCATGTCCGTTCCAAACATTCCAGCGAGGGGATTGTTCACGAAACCATTAACAAATACCAGACTGTGAGCATACTCAGGATATAAGTCGTAATGGCGGACAAGCATCTGCGCGCCAAAACTGTGTCCCCACAAGCTGGCTTTTTGTATGCCCAAATGGTCCATCAAGGATTTAAGGTCCTGTGCCAAAGAGTCAATGGTAAGGTGCTCATGGTTTTCTGGAATCTCTGAGCGATGATGTGCCCTGTAATCATAGGTAATCACCTGGAAATTCTGAGAAAAATATTGAATTTGAGGTCGCCAGTGATTCATGAGGCAGCCAATGCCGTAGTTAAGGATCAAGGGAAAACCCTCTCCCCTCACCTCGTAATAGATGCGGGTACCGTCATAGCTGCGAAAAGTACCAGTAGACTTCGAAATCAGGGTCATTCAAAGAAATCCACTTCGATAAGTGTGTCGAGTATCTTAATAGTATCTCCCACACGAAGAACCTGACTGTCCACAGGTTCATCGTTGAGCTTTATTAAACCCGGATGCGCAGTCTTAAACAAGAGGCCTTGTTCCGACGAATGTAATTCAAAACATACTGATGGAGCTCCTGGCTCCCAAATTGGCAAATCCAGACAGGCTGCACCCACTTTACGAGGCCCATAACCCAACACCCATTTGGTATTGATCTGTAGCCCACGAACGAACTCCAAAACTGGCGCTGGCTCTAAGGGGGTAAAGCTGATTTCTCGATCTGTAAAACGTTGGCTGTGTTCAACTAGAAATTCAGCAAGCACTTCCTGCCAGTGTTTGCGCCTTTTTTTAGGCTTGAGGCTTGTTTCAGGGCTCTTATCGACGACCTCAAACTCTTGGTCACCTATTAAAAATTTTACCCCAGGTTTGAGTTGAACTGAACTGACTCGCTCACCATCAACCCGAAGGCCATTTTTGGAATTATTATCTACCAAAAGCCAATTTTGCTGCTCATCTCGGGTTATACGGGCGTGAATTGACGAAACCTTTGGGTCAAGTAGAGCAATACCTGCGCCGTCACGGCCAATTGTAAGCCCTTCAGTGAGATCAAAAACCTGATCTTTTAGGGGGCCTGAACCCCCTTGGAGAACTAGTGCCATTACTAAATCTTCCCACAGGCCCGCATTGCCTAGAAAGTCCGGCTTTCACTTGTCCTGTCTAGATGTCCCGTGTTAGAGGCTTGAGGCTTATATCAATCCTTGCTCCAACCCAAAAGGCTGGGGCTATCAACCGAAAGGATGTCCTTAAATGGCTGGATCCAGCAACAATAAGTTACGTCGTAAATATGAATTGGTCGTAATCATGCACCCAGATGCGTCTGAAGACGAACAAAAGGCTTTATTCCGTAAGAACCGCGATATTATCGCCAGTTTCGACGGCTCTGTTAATCACCTGGACTCTTGGGGCAAGCGAAAGCTTGGTAACCCAATAGATCGCCTGACCCGCGCGAATTACTTCCACATGACTTTTGAAACAACAGGAGAGGCAATCACTGAAATTGAGCGTACGATGCGCATCAATGACCGGGTTTTGCGTTTTCAACACACGCGCCTGGATGACCGAGTAAGCCTGGCAAAATTTGTGGAAAAGTTTAAAGAAGCTTTAGCTGAAACAGCAAATCGTGAGCGCGAACGCGAAATTAAAAATCAACAGCGTAAGGCCATGCGTGCCGAGGCTGGTGGTATGCGTGAACGTCCAGACCGCGGGGAGCGTGGCGAACGGCCGGAACGCCCGAGAGCCTAAGCGAGTCGCATGAATCAAGGCAAGCGCGCTCTACGGTTCTTGTTTTACGGTCTTTGGGCATTGTTAATGACTGGGCTTACCTATGTTATGGGTGGAGTCAGTCTCAAGGTCATGCGCCGTGATTGGGGATCCCTTTGGTACTGGACAGTTACATTAGGTATGAGCGCGTCCCTGTATGCTTTCAGCTTGAAGGCCTTAGGATTGGCCTTTTTGAGCCTAACAACGCTGATAGGAATTTTCAGTGAGTTGGAGGAGCGGGGCTTTGATGTCAAGATCAGCGGTTTCATAACTCTTTTGGTTAATTCGATTTTGGCTTACTTAGCTTTTACTGTCTGGATTTATTCTGCGGGAGCCAAATGGAAACAGCAAATTGTTGGAGCCATAGAATCGGTGCTGAAACCATTGGTCCAAATCAATCCTAAGTTACAAATTAACTATCAGGATTTGATGATTCAACTTCCCTCGGTAATTTTGATCCTTTGGATCATGGCTATTTATCTTGCCGTTAGGCTTGAGGGTCGGATATCCGCAGTAGAAAAAACAGGATCGTTGAAATCTCAACTGGCCGAGTTACGCATGCCAGACTTGGTTGTTTGGCTGTTTATCGCAGCATTGTTGGGAGCCTTTGGCGGTTTAGGTATTGGCTTTGTTGAGGCCATCAGCGTGAACGTTTTGAACGTGGGCTTCACGTTGTTTTTTCTGCAGGGAATCGCTGTTGTTGGGCGGTTTTTTGATTTCGTGCGTATGAGCGGTTTTTGGCAATTTGTTTTTATGGTTTTGTTAGTGGTTCATTTGTTTTTATTTGTGAGCTTGTTAGGACTAGTAGACTACTGGGCTGATTTTCGGGCGCGTCTTGAGAAGCGTGGAAAAGAACAAATGAATCGGGGAATTTGATAGTTAAAAATATAAGAGGAAAAGCGAGGCTAGATTATGAAAGTGATTTTACAAAAAGACGTTAAAGATCTTGGTAAAGTTGGCGACCTAGTGGTTGTGAAGAGCGGATATGCTCGCAACTTTTTGTTCCCCCGAGGCTTGGCAGTCACAGCCACTGAGGGCGGAGAAGTTGAATGGAATCACCTCAAGAAGGTGGCTGAAATTAAAAAGAAAAAAGCTATGGCGGGGCGCCTTGAGCTTATTAAAAAACTTCAAGGTTTGACTGTTAATTTTAAACTTGAAGCAGCTGCTGATTCAGAGAAGCTCTTTGGCTCGGTGACGAACCTCGATATTTCGAAAGAGTTGGAAAAGCAGGGCTTTTCTATCGATAAACGCGACATTCACCTGGAAGAATCGATCAAGCTGATTGGACAGCACAAAGTTTTAGTTCGCTTCGGAGAAGGGCTCGAAGCTGAACTCACGGTGGCTGTTGAAAAGGCTTAATTCCGCGAACTAAAAAACTAGCGCGAGACGGCTTTAGCTTTTAACAGAGTTTCTTGTAGATAAAAAGCGAGGGTCTCGCGCAGGTCATCGAGAGTCATAGACTCAATGGTAATCCCCTTCTCCGCGAGCATCTGAGAGAGCTCAGACTCAATCAATTCTGCCGGCAAGCCGGTTGCTTGTATTATCGTTCTAAAAAGAGTTTGCCCATCCATGAACACACCCCCTGCTTGGGTCATGACTTGCTGACGCTTATATTGCATCAAAAAGGTTAAACTTTTGGCAAACCTCGATTTGTTTAAAGACTTAAGCCTAGCTTAGGCCATTCCTGCGCCTGGAGCTAAGTTTAGAGGTCGTCCACCACTACGTCGGTTTTGTGATGGTGAGGGGGCATCCGGCATCGGAGCCTCAGGACCCCTGATAAGATTATCAAAAATCCCATATTCGGGAATCCAGCGAAGTTTGATTGTATCGGTGGGGCCGTTACGTTGCTTTCCAATAATTATTTCTGCAATTCCTTTAATGTCAGGATTGTCGCGATCATAGTAGTCCTCACGATAGATCATCATAATCACGTCTGCATCTTGTTCAATTGAACCAGATTCACGCAAATCTGAGAGCATAGGCCGTCGGTCGGAACGACCTTCAACCCCGCGATTCAGCTGTGCTAAGGCCAAAACTGGTACAGCCAGTTCTTTAGCGATGGATTTCAGCAATTTGGATATTTCAGACACTTCACGTTCGCGATTATCGAACCTCTGCTTCATCGACATCAGTTGAAGATAATCAATCATGATCAAATCTAGTCCGTACTTTGCTTTCATTCGGCGGACCTTGGCGCGTATATCGAACGGCGAGATGCCAGAAGTGTCGTCAATAAATAAACCCGTTTCGCTGACTGCCGCCGCTGTATTGATGAGGCGTGGCCAGGCCTGATCCTCAATCTTTCCAATTCTCAAGTCTCCTAAGCGGATTTTAGCGCTAGAAGCGAGAGCTCTGAGCATCACTTGGTCTTTGCCCATTTCAACCGAAAAATAAGCAACTTTCTTTTTCTCTTTAAGAGCCGCGTGCATTGCTATATTCAGCGAAAAGGCAGTTTTTCCCATTGATGGACGAGCAGCGATGATGGTCAATTCGCCAGGATGGAAGCCTGCAGTGAGTTGATCGAGCTCATTGAAGCCTGAAGCTACGCCAGTCACCATAGCCTGATTCGCATAAAGGCTTTCAATTTTTTCAAGGCTGAGCTTCACCAGCTCGGATGCGTCGGTAAGACCCGTAGTGGCTTTGCTTTCAGCCAGTTGAAAAACCTTGGCCTCCATTGAGTCTAAAAATGCATCAATGTTTTCAAATTCTTGATTGTAGGCTTTGTCTGCGAACTCCTGGCTGGATTGAATAACCCTACGGAGCAATGCTTTCTCGCGTACAATCTTGGCGTAAGAAGTTATGTTTGCAGTAGAGGGTATTTGATCGATCATCTCCGCGAGATAAGCCGCACCACCCAGGCTCTCTAGCTCCCCTTTATCCATAAGGTGATTTGAGACTGTAACTAAATCAGAGGGCATTTCCTTTTTCTTAATTTCTCGAACGGCTTGGAAGATCTTGCGGTGAGCAGGCTTGTAAAAGTCGTCCTCATTGAGGAGCTCGGAGACTTCATCCCAACATTCCTGATCTAACATTAAGCCACCAAGAATAGACTTTTCGGCCTCAATGTTTTGAGGTGGCAATCGATTTTCCATGAGTCTCTCCATATAAAAAGCAGAAGATGCGGGTCATTATCGGTGTTGTAGGTTCAAAAGAGGGCCCGCTGATGTCGTATGAGCTCTCAGACTAATACGAAGTTTTCGTAAAACAAAAGCGCTGAAATTTTTTTGCTGCAGAAGCCCGAAATTTTTTGCTTAATTGACTGCGGATTTGTTTCTGACGCGAATTTTGTAGGTGTCGATCTTCTTTTTTAATGTGTTGCGGTTGATACCCAACATACGGGCGGTCTTCACCTGGTTGCCATTGTAAACGCGCAAGGCAAGCTCGATGAGGGGCTTTTCGACTTGCTCCAAAACGATTTTGTGAAGTCCGTCGAGTTCGACCTGAGCTTCTTGCTGTTGTTGAAAAAGAACTTCTAACTTACTACGCACGAGTTTTTCCAAACTCACCGTCTGAAGATTGGCTACAAGAAGATTATCAGTGCTGTTTCCAGTCGGAGTCATGTTGCGGTCAACCCCCATAACTTATGCGAGAGATTGTTTGTAAAGGAAAACCCGAATGCCGTCAAACGCCGCGAGCGTCGGCCGGCCAAATATATTTATGCAGTTGCAATTGGAGACGGGCTGAAGAACGCGTGGAAAGAATTTTTTCGGCGAGCCATCGTTCTTTTACTTTTTTAAATGATGGGCTGTATAAAACGTTTGATTTTTGGAAAAGTTTGTTTTTGCGAGCGAAATCCTCCGCCCACAGGAAGTCATTTTCTGAACAGATCACGAATTTAAATTCCGTATGTTTGTCGGCAAAGCGTAAGTTGTTGGGGTCGAATCGTTCAGGCTCTCCGCTATCGGGTGTTTTTATATCAATAATTTTTTTTACTCTTGGATCAACAGCAGCACAGTCTTTGTCTCCGCTCGTTTCTAGAGACACATTAAGGCCAAGTTCGCAGAGACGGAAGAGAAGTGTATAAACAGATTTTTGCAACAGTGGTTCTCCCCCAGTAACACACACATGAAGAGCCGGGTGTTGGGTTACACACTCGAGAATTTCGTCGACGGTCATCGTTTGGCCTTCGTGATAGGCGTAGGTGGTGTCGCAATAGGTGCAGCGCAGATGACACCCAGACGTGCGCACAAAAACCGTGGGATACCCTACCCACGAGGATTCCCCTTGAATGCTAAAAAAGATCTCATTTATCTTAAGAGTTTCCGTTTGCTCCATACGTTTGGCCTGGTTCTTACTATAGGCGCGGCCGTAAATCCAGACTTTCAACCCCTAGAGCCACACTATAAACTACCGTAATGAAACGTTTATTCGAAAAATACAGCAGTGATCTCAAAGGCCTTGCTTGGCTTGCATTAGCAATTTTCCTAGGAGCCGCTTTGGCAAGTTATTCGCCGTTTGATCCTTCCTTGAACTCCTTGGTTCAAAAGACTCAACCGCGCAATCTTTGCGGGTATCTAGGTTCATTCTTGGCAGATTTTCTTTATCAAGCCTTCGGTTTACCCGCTTGGGTACTGGTTGTTGGGGCTACTCGTCAATCTTTTCAGTGTTTATCCGGTAGAGATTTACGCAAAGAGCGAACTCATTGGTGGTTGGACATTTTGCTCCTCGTGTGCGCGACTTGTCTTTTGAGTCTGCATCTTGGCGACCTGCGCTTTTTTAATGACCAAATCAGAGTTGGCGGGTGGGTGGGCTATATTCTCACTGAGGGGTTGGTAAAAATTCTTAACCAAGTGGGACTGGCTATCATTTTGTGGACGGGCCTTGCGGGTCTGTCCGTATTTTATGCTGACCGTAGCTGGTCGCAACTCGTGCGTCGACCGCGGGAGTCGATGGTAGACCTTTGGCTGGGAGCGCACCAGTCTTTGCGAGAACTTTGGCAGTCGCTGAGCCGTCGGTCACCTAGGGTTGCTTACGCCGAAGCCGTTCCCGCGAAATCCTTTTTTAAAATCCAATCGGAAAAGCCAAAGAAAAGCACCCGAGTCGCTAATTTAAAAAAAGATGAAGAGGGTGTTGGTCATGCTTGCGAAGAGGAGAGTAATGATACCGATAATCATCCCGTCGACCAGCTCGACGACTCCGATGTTGCCGCTCCAATCACAGGTTTTTTAAAGGAGCAAATTCATTCCCATCTCTCCAAGCCGAAGAGGTCGATCGTACGCATTCCTCGCCGGGTGCATAACTGGACCTTACCTAAGCTATCCATGTTGGCAGACCCTCCAACGACTCGCACGCGATTGGATGAACGCGAGATCAAGGGCAAAGCTCGGTTATTAGTTGAAAAATTAGCCCAGTTTGGTGTTCGAGGTGAAGTTGTTGGTATTAAGCCTGGACCGGCTGTGACGATGTTTGAATTCAAACCGGCCGTAGATGTGAAAATCAGTCGAATTACTGATTTAGCAGATGATCTTTCATTAGCTCTGAGCAGCGAATCTGTTCGTATCATCGCGCCTATTCCTGGACGTGACGTTGTTGGCATTGAAACTTCTAACTCTCAACGCGAATCTGTCTATGCCAAAGATATCATTTCTCAGCAGCCGTTCTGGGATGAAGATTGTAAGCTTCCTGTGGCACTCGGTCGCAAGGCTGATGGTGAGCCCAAAATTGTTGATTTGCGTAAAATGCCTCATTTGTTGGTTGCGGGAACAACGGGTTCTGGCAAATCAGTATTTATTGTTTCAATGATTACGGGACTATTGTTTCGACACTCTCCAAAAACACTTAAGTTGATCCTCGTTGATCCAAAACAAGTCGATTTGGCTGCCTTTAATGACGTGCCTCACTTGATTATGCCTCCCATCAGGGAAGCCAAAAAAGCTGTTGGTGCTTTGCGCTGGGCAATAAGGGAGATGGAAAAACGCTACCGCTCGATGTCCAAATTCGGAGCTCGCGGCCTTGAAGCCTTCAATGAGATCGTCGATGACTTTACAAGTGAAAAAACACAGGAGCATGTTCAGGCCAACGAGGCCTTCGAAGGCAGCTATCATCCAGAATCTTATTACTACCAGTCTCTACCTTACATCGTGATTGTTGTTGAGGAGTTTGGTGACTTGATGGTGGTTGATAAAGTCAATGTAGAACAGGCGGTGGTGCGCTTAGCACAGATGGCTCGAGCTTGCGGTATCCACCTAGTTTTGGCAATGCAATCTCCGCGCAAAGATGTTGTCACTGGTCTGATAAAAACGAACATTCCCGGACGAATTAGCTTTAAAGTGGCCAGCAAAATGGATTCGCGCATTATTCTTGATGAAGGTGGAGCTGAACGTCTCTTAGCTCGCGGTGATATGCTTTTTTTAGCTCCAGGTGTGTCCAAGCCAGAACGTCATCATGGACCTTTTCTTTCCGAAGACGAAATTGGGCAAGTTGTTGAAAATTGGAAATCTCAGGGTGAGCCCGAATACGATGCGGCGGCTCTCAGAGCGATTGAGGGCTCTGGTGGTGGGTTCGAGGCCGATTTTGCAGGAGCCTCAAGTGGTGGAGGCGACGAGTTTGGTGAAGATGATATTAAGGACGAGCGTTACGATGAAGTGTTGGCGTGGGCAGCTTCTCAAAAGGAAATCAGCGCCTCACTTTTACAGCGCAAATTTCGCTTAGGATATCCGCGTGCGGCCCGCATGATTGAGATTTTTGAAAATGAAGGTGTTGTTGGGCCGGCGAATGGATCAAAGCCACGCCAAGTCTTGGTGCGCGAATTTCCTAAATAGTTGCTTTTGCCTGCCGCTCCTGCTGAATTAAACGGGTCATGCGTTATTGCTTATTGTTCCTTATTGCGCTGCCGTGCTGGGCCTTGGACACAACTGGCTCTGCCATCGATCACGCCCAAGCGTTGGCTAAAAAGAAAAACCGCAAGGAGGCGTGCGCCATCCTGCGGCAGGAAATTGCAAGTAATCCCAAAAGCAGCACTAGAGCAGTTGAAAGCTTAGAAGTAGTGGCCAAGGTGTTTTTTACTGACAAAGGCCAAAAGGCTTTTGAAGCTGGGCAAGCCAGCGCTTTTGATAATCCCGATTTTGCCCTCAGCCAATTTCGGCGCGCTCTTGAACTGGAAGATGACAATCTTTCTGTTTTGCTGAGCCTGGCTCGCTTGCACATAGCCCGGCGTGAATGTGCGATAGCGCTGGAGTTCCTCGTTCGTGCGAGAGAGCTGCACCCGTTGAACGGTGATGCTGCCGTTCTTGAATTGCGTGGATTACAATGTTTGGGTCGAGCTGAATTGTTGCGTGAAAAAAGCAAAGTTTTGCCGGTGTTGGATCCATGGCAGCAATCTTTTGTTCAGTTCCTTACAGCAAAAGATTTAATTGAACAAGGACAAGCAAAAAAGGCAAGTGATGTGCTGCTTAAGGTGAGTGAAGAAAATCCGCAATTTCCTGAGGTTTACTATTATCTTGCCAAAGCAGGACGAGAGCTAAAAAAAGATATCGAATCTTGGCAGCAGCGCTATGTAGTTCTTTGCAAAAGGATGAATGTTCGCGAACGCAGAAAATTTGCCCTTGAGCCTATGCTTTGTTTTGCATCGAAGGAAGTTGAAGATGAACTGGCTAAAACAGATTCCGAAATTTAGTTTGCTTGGCTGTTTTTTGTTAAAGCTTGCTGCCTGTGGTGTTAAAGGCGATCCAATGCCTCCCGAAAAGCCGCCCGAGTTGGGCCGAGGTCGTCCGACCTATAAGCGTGCAACTGAGGGACTTCGTGTTGAGCCAAAGAGCCCAAAGAAAGATGAAGATGAGCGAGAGTAAATTGCGCGGGGTTATTACGGCCCTTATCACTCCATTTAAAAAAGGTGAGCTTGATATTAAGTCGTTTACGCGTTTGTTGCGGCATCAAATGGATCAAGGAATTCGAGGCTTCGTGATTAATGGCACGACTGGAGAGAGTCCAACATTGGCACCTTCAGAGGTGCAGGAGCTTTATGAAGTTGCGCGTGTTGAAGTTGGTGGAGCAGCGGCTCTGATTGTTGGGACCGGATCTAATTCTACTGCGACAGCTATAGAGTTGAGCAAAAGGGCAGCGGGCTGGGGCCCTCAGGCCTTGTTGTCAGTGGTTCCTTATTACAACAAGCCTCCGCAACGAGGACTTGAGTCTCATTTCAAAGCTGTAGCTGATTCGGTTGAAGTACCAATCATTTTGTACAACGTACCCTCACGCACAGTGGCCAATCTCGAGCCAGAAAGCGTTAATGCTCTGGCTAAACATCCACGCATCGTTGGCATTAAAGACGCCACGGGCGACATGAATTCTTTGCGCGCATTACAGAGCCAGGTTGATAGAAATTTTATTCTCCTGTCTGGTGACGATGCTAGTTGTGTTGACTTCGTAGCGGCTGGAGGCCATGGCGTCATTTCAGTAAGCTCGCATATTATCGGTGCTGAGATGATCCAAGCTACGAATCATTTTATTTCGGAGGGTGAGAGCTATAAGCAAAAGTATGCCGACTTGATGCGTTTGCTGTATGTAGAAGCCAATCCAATTCCAGTAAAAGCGGCTCTGTATTGGATGGGAGTAATTGATTCTCCCGAGTTGCGCTTACCGCTGATGGCGCTTGATCCCAAATTTCACAAGGACTTTCAATCGTGTCTCAAAAATCTCGGAAAACTATAGCTCTTGCGATCGTTGGCGCTCATGGCAGAATGGGAAAAGAGATATGCTCTCTAGCCGCGCAAGACCAGAACTTTAGTCTTGTTGCAGAGATCTCCAGGTCCGGGTGGAGCATGAAGAGGCCCGTGGATATATTTATCGAATTTTCGACCCCCCAGGGCTTATTGGAAACTTTAGAGTGGTGTGTGCATCATAATAAGCCTTTGGTATCTGGCACGACGGGTTTGAATAGTTCTATGAAAAGGCGGCTTAAAGCTGCGGCGAAAAAGATACCGATACTTCATTCGGCCAATATGAGCCTTGGTATTGCTGTCATGTCGGCAATGCTTGAGAATTTGAAGGCCGTAAGTGATTGGGACTTTCAGATAGAAGAAGCTCACCATACTCATAAGAAAGATCGACCTAGTGGAACAGCTTTGTTACTTGGCCAAAAGTTGAGCGCCGCAGTGGGGAGTACCCTTCCTCCCGTGAATTGTATTCGGGGAGGGGGTATTCCTGGAATTCATCAAATATGGGCTATGGGTCCAGAGGAGGTCTTGGTTTTGCAACATACGGCATTCAATAGAACTGTGTTTGCGCGAGGCGCACTTCGCGCGGCCCGGTGGCTGTTTGACAAAGCAAAGCCCGGACTCTATGACTTATCAGACCTGTACAAAGTGACTTAAAGGAGCTCTCGAGCTATGCAATTTTATATTGATTCCGCAGACATTGAAGAGATTCGCCAAGCTAATAAACGCGGTTGGGTGGACGGTGTGACCACAAACCCGACTTTGGTGGCCAAGACTGGACGCCGCCATGAAGAAGTAATTCAGGATATTAGCAAAGAAGTGAAGGGTTTGGTTTCTGCAGAAGTAATCAGTCTTGATGCTGATGGCATGGTCAGGGAGGGCTTGGCCTTAGCAAAATTGGGAGACAATGTAGTTGTTAAAATCCCAATGTGCGAAGAAGGTTTGATTGCCGTTCGTCGCCTGTCTTCTGAGGGCATTAAGACTAACGTAACGCTTGTGTTTTCGCCTCTTCAGGCCTTGTTAGTGGCCAAGGCGGGAGCAACTCTGGTTAGTCCTTTTGTTGGTCGGCTAGACGATATATCCAACGATGGAATGAGTTTGATTAGTCAGATTACTCAGATTTATCAGAATTATGGTTTGAATACTCAAGTTTTGGTGGCCAGTGTTAGGCATCCTATTCATATCCTTGAATCGGCCATGATGGGAGCAGACATTGTTACCGTCCCTTATAAGGTATTGCAGCAGATAGTGAACCATCCTCTCACTGAAAAGGGCATTGCCCAGTTCTTGAAAGACGCTCAAAACGTGCCAAAATAAGGGGATGCTTCGGTATCTCCTTATTTTACTATTTGTTTCTGCATCCGGTTGCGCTCTGTTGATGAATGAAAATCGGAACGCATTACGTATGCGAGACATAGATGCCTCGCTGACTGAGTTAAAAGTCATCGTAAATGCAAGTGTACCGGTGGGATTACGAACAGTTAGCGCTAATGGTCGTGAGCTGGTGTCTAAGCACTTTATTATTACAAAAGACCGGTACAAGCCTGCAGGTGACGCGCTTGAGCGGTTTTTTGTCCAGGTCACCATCCTCGGTGACCGGCGTCCTTATGATATAGAGATTCTTGTCAGTCATGAACGGCGGGTTTTGCGCAACAATCGCTTTGTCTATGTAATTGTTAATTTCGACGAAGATTTGGCCCGTGAGATGGAACATAAGATTCGTACTGAACTCTCCAAACGTCGCGAAGACCGTAACATCGTTGACGATTTTCGAGTCTACTAACTAGACTATTCTTGAGTGATCACAGGAAGTGACTGCTCGCTTCAAGGATGAAGGCATGGCTGTTCGTTCCGTAAATTCTAAACGAAGCGCTTATTGGAGCTCCAGAGCGTTGGCGCTAGCCGTCGTCTTTTTTCCATTATCTCTCTCTCAGATTGATTTTCGCAGTGGTTTTTCTCGAGGGATTTCAGTCGCAGCTTATAAGTCGTCTCCAGCCTATGCCGCTTTTGAAGATATGAGTGAACCCTACATGGTTTCGACTGTTGAGTTTCCAGAAAAGCTAGAACTTTTATCATCGGGCCAAGCTGTTGAGTTGAAGTTCGTAAAACGGATAGCTAAACAGCGTCAACTCTCTTCAAAGGGCATGGTGGTGCGCGCACCGGCGCAAGTTCAACCGACTCCTATATATGTTGCGGGTGAGAAGGTAAAAGCCACGCCCATCAACCTTTCTGACTACCATGATCCACAGGAATACATTTTGGCTCTCCCCACGGGTCAGAGGGCAGAGGTGCATCAAAGTCAGTTGTCGGTAAGTTCTGTTGCCCAAGTGGCAGAGGAACTGGTCGAACATGAGCTCAAGGCTGCGCCTCTGATAAATAAAAAGGTGATAACAACTCAAACTGGTGCCCGAGTACTTATTGGTGGAAGGTTGGATAGGCCTCCGACTGTAGCCGACATACGCAGGGCTAGAGATGAGAAATTGCCTAAAGAAGAACAGGCTGCCGATGAATCAATGGTGTCTATCGCGTCTATACAGCCGCGACCAACTATTCAACGCCCTTTGTGGTTGAATGGAACTGTTGAGATGACGGGCGGGCTGGCTTATGTGGGTCCCGAAACCCAGGTGGTCGTTAAGCGAATGCAAGCTGGGGAAACTTTTGAGCGCGGAAGAATATGGCTGACAGAAGGTAAATTCGAAATTTATGTCAAAAAACCCGAAGGTTTTTTGGTTGCTGAACTGCAGACGAGCGATGGACGTCTGCTTGGTAGAGGCGAAATGAATTTAAATGACCTGGGCGATCATCCCTCTCACGACAATCGAGTCTACAATATTAGGTTAGCATTGAGGCCTATGAGTGACGGCGCCAGCTTTCGCACGATTTCAGGCTACTCTCACGATCAGCAAAAAATGCCTGTTCGCGAAGCTCGCGTGGAGATTCAATCATTTGGGGCGGGTCAAGTTGTTGATGACGAGGGTGTGGCCAGCGAATCTTCCTTAGATCATTCTTCTACATTTGTTGTTCGTGCTCAGGCTAAAAATCATTGGCCCAGTTTAGTTATTGGACAAGCCGAACGACCTCAGGAAATCCGATTGTTTTCAAATAGTTTGGTTAAAGCATTGATCGGACTTGGACTCTCGCGCAGTGAACGCGGAGAAGCACTTGAGGCCGCAGTCGTTTGGGGTAAAATCACTCGGGATGGAGATCCTCTTTCTGGAGCCAAAGCTCAGATGGCTGGCAATTATCAACCTATTTATTTCAACGAGATGTATCTTCCGGACCCAACTCTCAAAGCGACTTCGACCAACGGCCTATTTGCCTTTTTGAAAGTTAAACCGGGAGTGCAAGCTCTTCGGGTTAGTGGTTTTGGGCGCATATATCCTGCGCAAGTTTTTCCAACTGAGAATAAGCATATTTCTTATCTCGAAGTCGAAGTCCGAGATCGAGTGGTTTCTCAGTTTAAGGTCTTTGATGTTTTAAACATGAATCGTGAGATCGACGCTCGCGTGCGGCTTGTGGGAACAGATCAATCTTTAGGTGTCTCGGGTAATAACTTTGTGGAATACTCTGTGGCAGCGGAACCTTTCATGGTTGAGGCCGAGGCAGGGGCAGAGTATGAAATTAGTCGAATCACTCTTTCTGGCCAGCCACAGGTTGCAAATATCCCGCTTGTCAAACGAGATTGGCTTTACCAGTTGCAGATGAGCGAGAACATCACATCACTTCCTGGTAGAGGCATTGTACTTGGCTTTATTGATGATGTTGATTTTGATGTCGAAATGACTGGGTACGGACCACGGGATTTGGCGCAAATTGTGTATTTTGACTCACATGGTAAGGTTGTAAAAACCCGCCATGGTGTTGCAGGCGGAGGCTTTGCGATCTTCAACGCACCTCCCGGCCTCCAGACAGTCTATGTTCATCCTGTTCAGTCGCGCGAAGTTCATAGCCAGGTGGTTGTTGCCGAGCCTGATTATGTCCATATCGTTGCATGGTCGGCGGCAATGCGACGGTGAGTGATGTTTAGTAATAGGTTAAATACAGAACGGCAATACACATAAAAGCTAACATACCTGTCGCGGTCACTTGATCACCCCCTGGAACATTTTCTAGAATAAGCGAGGCAAATTGTTTGCCGAGCCCAACCAAGGGATATTCGATCTAAGTGTCTATGGCATAGACTCTGTTCCTAAGTTAAACAGGACCAAGTTTAGGATTGGCTCAAATTGAATCACCTGTTCAGGAGCTTGGCCTAAGTTTCTTTTCGTGGATCCCGATCTTTTGGTTCAATCTGTCTTTGTATCCTGGGGGTAGGTACAACTGAAAGCCTTTGGGAATCAGTTTTGTTTTTGCAAAAGCTTGCCGTAAATCTAAGTTATATTGCAAAAGCTTGTTCGAATCTAATCCTGTCAACTTTGATAGGTGGCTGGCGGGAGTTTTTGAAGCAAGCTGAAAGACTTCAACTTCTTGCAAGGGCTCTCGAAGCAAATTTCTAAAAATGAGCTCATGGTATTTTTCTGCGTGAAGTGCAGCAAGAAAGCAGGTGTAGAAGTTGCTTGAAGCGAAGCGGAAATCACCCTGGTGATAACGATCTATGATTTGACTTAATTCTTGTGATCTTGCTTTGTGAATGGCTTTGCGGATGTTTCCTATTCCGTGGTTGTAGGCCGTGATCGCTAGCGGCCAGGTTTCCAATGCGCGGTAATAGTTTCTCAGAAGGCGGCCTGCTGCTAGAGTTGCCTTGAGGGGAGAGTTACGTTCGTCAATTGCATCATTAACGATCATATAAGATCTTCCGGTTTGAGGCATGATTTGCCAGATTCCGCTGGCACCCACTTTTGAGCGCGCTTGCTCGTTAAAGCTACTCTCAACCAAGGGCATTCGGGTCAATTCGACTGGCAAATCCAAGCCCTTGAACTGCTCCTCCATATACAACAAGTAGCGCGTGCTGTTGGCTAAGCCTTTTTCAAAAAAATCTTTCTGTCCCAGCTGACTGCGTACATTTTTGGCCGCGAGTTGAAAAACTTTTTTGCGAGGTCCTTTGAGGGGCATCAACTTGTCGAAGAGCTCTCGTTCCAAAGGAGATAGATTTGTGAACACCTTGCGTGCAGACAGCCTTTTCAGTGCGCGACGGATTTTTTCGACTTCTTGATTTGCCAATTTGGCCCCACGCTCGCGTCTTAGCCAAAGTGGACCTTTTCCAAACGTGAGCAAATCAGAGGTGTCCACCACCTTGAAGACGATCCAGGGAAAGCGAACATGGTGGATAATATGATGGGTTTGCCCATAACGGGTATAGACATCAAACCAGAATTCGGTGCGTGCACGTAACTCGTTTGGCACCTTAAATTCGGGATTCAGGCGGTTGGCAAAATCACTCAAGATCTGACTTCTTAAATCTAGCCAATCACGCTGACTCTGCTGAGTGAGCATTTTACCACTCAGAGATGAAAACGGGGTGTGCGCCCCTCCTTCTGACAAGGTAACGGAAGGAGCTTCTGCAATTGCAGAATGGCTGGCCAGACTCAGGCAAGCAGCAGCGAGTAAGAATTGGCGCAACACGAACCTAATGGACATGCATCTAACGCGAAGCAATAGATAGACCATCTAAATAAAAATTTTTCTTTGTATTTTCAGCAATTTATACAGGAAATGGAGCCAGAAATTGTCACCCTGCGCGGAGATTGCGCGCGAATAAGGCAGTGTGTCTGGTTGTTTGCTCTTCTGCGCCTTATCTCGAAATGGCTTTTCTTTTAATTCGAGATGAGTTTAAGCTGATGGGCGAATTGCGTGGAGGATTACATGGCAGACGTTCTGGTTGTGACCAGCAAAGTTAAAAAATTGATTAAAGAGCAGGGTGGATGCAACACTTCTGCTGAAACCATCGACGTTTTGAGCAAAGCCATCGAACGTCTTTGCCAAAAAGGCGTAGATAGCGCCAAAGCCGATGGACGTAAAACAGTGATGGCTCGCGATATCGTGATTGATCACCTCTAGGTCAGATTTTAATCGAAATATTTAAAAAGGGAGCTGTTACAGGCTCCTTTTTTATTTATGTGGCGATGAGTTTTTGGTAGGAGGCCCAGTCAAGAACTGGAATCCCTAGTTCCTGAGCTTTGTCCAGTTTCGATCCGGCTTCTTCTCCTGCAAGAAGATAATTAGTATTTTTACTCACGGAGCCGGGACACTTGCCGCCCAAAGAAACAATTTCATCTTTGATTTCATCGCGTGGTTTGGGCAACGAACCTGTGATTACAATACTTAAACCTTTAAGTGGTTGATGGCCCGAACTTTGACGCGCGGTTTGTTCGATCGCAAGTCCCTCCGCCACCAAAGCAGCCACTTCTTTTTTAAATTCTTTGTTATCTAAACGCTCAACTATAGCGCCGGCCACCTTGGGCCCAATATCTTCAATGCCTACAAGATCCTCGCGACTTGCCTCCATAAAAGCTTTGAGAGTTTTAAAGTGCAAGGCCAGTGACTTGGCCGTCTGTTCGCCAACAAAGCGAATGCCAAGCGCAAAAATAAAACGAGCCAGGCTGACCTTTTTGCTGGTTTCGATGCTTTCGATTAAATTGCTAGCAGATTTTTCTCCCTGGCGAGGCAAGCTAAGAATATCTTCAACCTTAAGTCTGTACAAATCTGAGAAATTTTTAACGAGCCCATGTTGAGTCATTTGCTCGATAATCTTGTCTCCCAATTTTTCTATATTCATTGCTCTTCGTGAAGCAAAATGGCGGATTGATTCGTTGATAATTGCTGGACAAAAATTATTTACACAGCGGGTAACCACCTCGCCATCCTGTAAAATTGCTGGTTCACCACAGACAGGGCATTGTGTAGGTATCTGGAATTTTTTTGAACCGGCTTTTCTTTGTTCTAAAACAACATTAACCACTTCTGGAATTACATCTCCAGCACGTTGAACAATGACAGTGTCTCCAATACGAATATCTTTTCGGTCGATTTCTGACTGATTGTGCAAAGTGGCATTGACGATTGTAACCCCGCCAACCCGAACCGGTTTCATCACTGCAACTGGCGTTAAAGCGCCTGTGCGACCAACTTGTACTATGATGTCTTCGATAGTTGTTGTTGCCTGTTCGGGAGGAAATTTGGCGGCCGTTGCCCACCTTGGGCTGCGTGCAATCGTTCCTAAGCGTTCTTGAAGAGACCAAGAGTCAACCTTGATCACCACGCCATCAATATCGAACGGTAATGAATGGCGAATTTTAAGAATTTGGTCGTAATACTCAATAGCTTCCTCAATCCCTACACATAAGGCGGCTAAGGGGCTACCGGGCGAATAACCCTTAGCGATTTGGCTCTTGGCTACCTTCCAGGGAGCGCTATTGAGCGCAGGTAAGCCTAGTGTTTGTAAAAAATTGAGCCATTGAGCTTGGGAAACTATGTTGGCGTGCTCTACAACCCCAGGTGCATAAGAAAATAGTCGCAGTGGGCGTTTAGCCGTTATGCGCGGGTCAAGTTGCCGAAGAGATCCCGCCGCCGCGTTGCGTGGGTTGGCAAATGTCATTTCTCCCGCTTCTTGTTGGGCGTCGTTGAGGGCTGCAAAGTCTCGTTTGTACATCAGTACCTCTCCACGCACCTCCAACAGTTTTGGGGGATTGTCCTTGAGGGCGAGAGGAGTAGAACGAATCGTTTTTATATTACTAATAACATTTTCACCCACAGAGCCATCGCCGCGTGTGAGAGCCCCTACTAGTCGGCCGTCCTCGTAAATCAATTCAATGGCTAGTCCATCAAATTTTGGTTCACAAAAGTAGTTAACTTCGGCGTCGCTTTCTAGAAATTTCTTTACGCGCTGATCGAAGTCACGAACTTCGTCAACGGAGTATGTATTGGCCAAAGAGATCATCGGTTTTCGGTGTGGCCGTTTTTGAAATTCTGAAATAGGTTCGCCTCCGACACGCTGACTGGGAGAGTCGGGGGTCAAAATGTCTGGATATTCTCTTTCCAATTTTAGTAATTCGGCAAAAAGCTGGTCATATTCGTAGTCGGTTATAACCGGCCTATCGAGGACGAAGTAATTGTAGTCGTGTTCGCGGATGAGTCTTTTAAGTTCTGAATAGCGTTTTTCGGGGTCGGGCTTTTTTGACGTCATGAGGGTCGAAAATAACATCCCCTGGCAGGAGGACAAACCTTGCCTGCGCTGCATCTTTGAGATTACATCTGAATCTCTATGATATCGGAACAAGAAGTGGCTCGAGTGGCTTATTTGGCGCGCCTGTCTCTGAGTCCAGAAGAAAGCAAGTCTCTTTCCATTCAGCTGTCACACATTTTAGAGCATTTCGAGAAGGTTCAAGGGGTGGATACCTCGGGAGTTGCTCCGCTCATAACGCCGACCGAAATTGAGCCGCATTGGCGAGACGACCGTGTCGAACCTGAAGGTAATGCAACCACGGCTCTGGCCAATGCGCCCGAGGCTATGGGCAATTTATTTAAAGTTCCGCCGGTGGTGGGATAATGCAAATACTCACAGCTTCATTATCTGAAATTGCGCAAGCCGTGCGTAGCCGTAAGGTCTCTGCTCGCGAAGTGGTGCTCGCCCACCTTGCTCAGATTGAAAAATGCAATCCAAGATTGAATGCCTTTATAACAATTAACCACGCTGCTGAAAAACAGGCTCTTGAATTGGATGAGCGCATTGCTAAGGGCCTTGAGGCCGGTCCACTTGCGGGAGTACCAGTGGCCATCAAAGATCAGATATGTACTCGCGGCATCAAAACCACAGCCGCAAGTAAAATGCTGCATAATTTTATTCCTCCATATTCAGCCACGTTGGTGGAAAAACTAGAACAAGCCGGCGCGGTCATCATAGGCAAAACCAATCAAGATGAATTTGCAATGGGTTCAAGTACCGAGACGTCAGCCTATGGATTGGCGCGCAACCCGTGGAATTCGGATTATGTGCCGGGGGGTTCAAGCGGTGGCAGTGCTGTCGCCGTGGCTGGAGGGATGTCCCCTGCGGCAATTGGCACCGACACGGGGGGATCCATTCGCCAACCCGCGAGCTTTTGCGGAATCGTTGGCATCAAGCCCACCTATGGGCGCGTGAGTCGTTATGGGGTTATTGCTTTTGCGTCCAGCTTGGATCAAGCCGGGCCTATGACCAGAACTGTTTTAGATGCTGCAATCGTATTAGAAAACATCAGTGGATTAGATGCCAAAGATAGTACAAGCGCGAACCAACATGTCCCTGCTTGGAGCCGAAGTTTAAATAAGAGCTTAAAGGGGCTTCGCGTTGGATTGCCAAAAGAGTATTTTGCGACAGAACTTGGCTCGGAAACGCGCAAGGTAATTGAAGGCGCAATAGATATTCTGCGTCTTTCAGGAGCAGAGTTGACGGAGATCAGCTTGCCGCTGACTCAAATGGCCGTGCCCGTATATTATTTAGTGGCGACAAGCGAGGCATCGAGCAATTTGGCTAGGTATGATGGTGTTCGTTATGGTTACAGAGCCAACTTTTCTGAAATGCCGGCAGAAGACTTAGCTGAATTCTATTGCAGAAGCCGTGGGGAAGCCTTTGGAGTTGAGGTTAAGCGAAGAATTATTCTAGGCACTTATGCTTTATCGAGTGGATACTACGAGGATTATTACAAGAAAGCGTCTCAGGTCCGTCGCCTTTTGCGCGATCAGTACGTGGAAGCGTTCAAAAAATGCGATGTGCTTTTGGGGCCAGTAACGACAACGCCGGCTTTCAAGATAGGTTGCAAGTCAACCGACCCAGTTGAAATGTATCTGAACGATATTTACACAACCAGTGCAAATTTGACTGGAATTCCCGGAATTTCGATTCCGGGGGGCTTTGCGGCCAATGGAATGCCTATCGGGGTTCAGATTCTTGGCGGACATTTTCAAGAGCAGCTCCTCTTCAATGTCGGAGCGGTTTTAGAAGAAGCTCTATCCTTAAAGGAGTTTCCGAATGTCCTATAATGATTGGGAGGCCGTAATTGGCCTTGAGATTCATGCTCAACTCTTGACAGAAAGTAAAATTTTTTCTTCTGACTCAGCCGCTTACGGCGGAGCCGATAACGAACACACGCATCCTGTGAGTTTGGGACTGCCGGGAACCCTTCCGGTCGTCAATACTAGAGCTGTTGAGCTTTCTGTGCGCACTGGGTTGGCACTGAATTGTAGTATTAGAGAATTTTCGGTGTTTGCCCGTAAGAATTATTTTTATCCCGATTTGCCAAAAGGGTATCAGATTTCCCAGTATGACGAACCCCTCTGTGAACAGGGATATGTCGATGTTTTGCTTGATGGTCGAGTGCACCGTATAAATATACAACGAGCACATATGGAGGAAGATGCGGGCAAGTCTCAGCATTTTGGAGATTATACCTTGATCAATCTCAACCGTGCGGGCGTGCCTCTTCTGGAGATTGTCTCTGGCCCTGATATGCGATCGCCTCGTGAAGCCGCAGAATACGCGCGTACGGTCAGAAAAATCTTGCGTTACCTAGATGTTTGCGACGGAAACCTTGAAGAGGGGTCAATGCGTTGTGATTGTAATGTGAGTGTGCGCAAAAAGGGTCAGTCGAAACTTGGTACGAAGGTAGAGCTAAAAAATATAAATTCTTTTCGTTTTATTGAGAAGGCATTGGAGTATGAAATTCATCGCCAAATTGACTGCCTTGAAATTGGCGAGGCTATTTTGCAAGAGACTCGTCTGTATGATTCAGTCAAAAATCGTACATTCACAATGCGCACCAAAGAAGACGCTCACGATTATCGTTACTTTCCAGATCCCGACTTACTGCCATTGAGAATTGAAGCTGAGTTTTTGCAGAGGATCAGGGAGTCATTGCCGGAGTTGCCTTTGGCGCGGGCTCGTCGCTTTCAAGAGAAGTTTGAAATTCCCGAATATGATGCCCTTATTCTGACCGAAGAAAAAGCACTGGCAGATTACTTTGAGGAAACGGCAACACTATGCAAGAACCCGAAAGCCGCATCTAATTGGATTATGGTAGAGGTGTTGCGCGAGCTCAATGAGGCCAAGCTAGGAATTTTCCAAAGCCCAATTTCAACCCAGCATTTAGCCGAGCTAATATCTTTGATTGATGCCAAAGAAATCTCTGGAAAAATGGCTAAAGAAGTATTTTATCAAATGTGGAAAAGCGGCAAGAGTGCTCGTGAAATTATGCAGAGCCAGGGGTTAAACCAGATCACCGACGAGAAAGAAGTCGAAAAAATCATCGACCAAGTTTTGGTCGCAAACAATAGCCAAGTGATTGAATATAAAGAGGGTAAAGAAAAGCTTTTTGGCTTTTTTGTTGGTCAGGTGATGAGGGCATCTAAAGGCCAGGCAAATCCTGATGTTGTTAACAGTGTTCTTATAAAAAAGCTGAAAGGATAAAATTGTGCGCGTTGCCGCCTTGGACTTGGGTTCCAATACTTCCCTTCTTCTTATTGCAGAGATCATCAACGACAAACTGGTGCAAGTCCTTGTTGACGAATCGCGTGTGACTAAGTTGGGGCAAGGCGTCCACGCAAACCGCTGCTTTCACTCCGAAGCTTTGCAGCGCATGGATCAATGTTTGAAAGATTATGCTCATATTATTAACACACATAATTGTACTGTGGTGGCTGCGGTGGCAACGAGTGCTGCGCGCGATGTGAGCAACAGTTCCGAGCTTCTAAATATTGGGGTTAAATATGGCATACCCATTCGGATCATTTCCGGAGAGCAAGAAGCCGGTTTGACGTTTCGAGGAGCCCTTTGTGACCGAGGGGCAACCGCGAGTCTTGCCGTCGTTGATGTGGGCGGTGGTTCCACAGAAATCATCAGCGAGAATAATGGTCAACTGATGGGTGTGAGTGTAGATGTGGGCAGCGTTCGTCTGAGTGAGTTATTTGTAAAAAGTCATCCGATTGCAAAAGATCAACGCGCCCAGATTCGTGAATATTGTCGGCTAGCTTTTGCCCGGGCCGCGCTGCCCACGGGTTCTTTTGGTGAAGTTGTAGCGGTGGCTGGCACACCTACGACTTTGGCGGCATTAGATCAAGGGCAAGAATTTGCTGATGATAGGGTTCACGGCTATCGTCTGTCGCTTGCAGTGATTGAGGATTGGGCCGATAGACTGGCGGCTATGACCATAGAGCAAAGGGAACAACTTCCGGGAATGCAGCCCAAGCGGGCTGACGTTATTGTCACTGGTGCTGAAATTTTAGCGGGTGCGATCCGAGCTTTAGGGATGTCTGCAGTGACGGTTTCAACCCGGGGAGTGCGCTATGGGGTCGCTCTTGCTTGGGAGGAGTTTAAGTGAGTCCATTTTCCAAAAACATCCTCTTGTTTGTTTTGTTTTGGGTTTTGTCGTCCTTTGCCTCAGCTAGAGACTTGCACCAAGAATATGAAAGCGCCTCGTTTACCCTTGGCACCAAAAAGATAACAGCATTTATTGCCGATACAGATGAAAAACGTCGGTTAGGGCTTATGAATGTAGACCGGCTTGAAGAGCATCAAGGGATGCTCTTTGTATTTGAGGAAGAGCAAGTATTGAGTTTCTGGATGAAGAACACTCGCATTCCCTTGAACATCGGTTTTTTTAATGTTCGCGGGGAGTTGGTAGATACACAAGACATGAAGGTCCCCTCGGTGATTGAAGATCGCCCTGTATCCTACCAAAGTCGTGTGCCAGCAATTTTCGCGCTCGAGATGAATGCGGGTTGGTTTCAAAAAAACAAGGTCCTTAAAGGCATGCGACTGAGGGCTGCCTCAACGGTGAATTCTCAACTATTTAAAAAGATAGAAGCAAAACATTATCCTCCTCGACAATAGTCCAGAGCCAGACTGCAGACTGGTCTAGCCGATTTTGCCTTTTCACTCATCCGAACGTTGTGTTGTAATCTGAGTTGGGTCTATTTGAAACAACCGAGGTTAACGTCATGTTCAGGAAGTATGTGATCATCACCCTCGCAGCGGTTTTTTTCTTGGGTGCCGCTTCGTGCACGTCCAAAAAAGCTGCGGATGAAAATGCCGATGTTGAGGCGAGCCTTCAAGATGAAAGCCTTGAGGTGGCTGAGGCGAGTGAAAATAACGACGACTTGAGTACTGATGAAGGAAATGAAAAAGTCGAATCCGGAGACACGGCTGTCGCTGACCTTGGTGGCGACGAGCTGGCGCCCGAGGAAAAGTTAACTGATGAAGGTGGCGAACAGTTAGCGGAAAATTCTGAAGTGACTACGGATGACCTTTCTGAAGCCCCGGTGGAAAAAACTGAACAGTTAGCAGAAAACAGTGAAGTGCCGCCAGAATCTGCGACACCAGAAGCTCAAGAGTCTCTCGATGCTAGCCCTACTGCCACAGAGACGGCGGCTGTTGAGCCCGCACCGATTTCTGAAGAGCCTGCGGCTCCCCCGGTATCATCCACTCCTGAACCTGAGTATGAAAGCCCAAAACCCGTTACCCTGTCACTTAAGAAGGTGGCTTCGCAACCTTGGAAGGTCGGAAAAATATTGGCCAATTCGGTCTACATTGTCCGCAATGGAGATACGATTGAAGGTATTAGTGGCAAAATTTTTGGAAGCCCAGATAAAGTCAAAGACATTTGCAAAGTTAATTCCTACAACTGCAATCGAGGAATTAAAGTGGGGGATAAGTTGTATTACAACTCTCCTCAGCGCCCAACTGACGATGCCGTAGTTAAAACTTTTTATGAGGATGCTGGAGAAACACCACAGATTTATACCGCTAAGTCTGGAGACAACATTCGCGTTCTTGGTAAAGAGCTTTTGGGTCATGATCGAAGCTGGATGGAGCTTTGGGCAACCAACGAGGTTGAATCAAAGGGAGATCTTGAAGAAGGTACTCAGCTAAAATATTGGCCAGCGACCGAAGTTGCTGCTCCGACGCAGACCCTCGCCGCGACTGAATCTGTGACGACTCCACCGGCAGAAGTTTCCTCTGAGGCTCAGCCGACTCAAGAAGAGGGTTTTGCTCCTCAAGATATGACGGCTGCACCGCCACTTGTAGAAGATATGGCCGCGGCTCCGGTGGAAGACACCTCTGTTCCTCCGCCATCAGACCAGGCCATGAACGATTTGCCGCCACCTCCTGATCAGGCTGCAGCAGGAAGTATGGAGCCACCACCGCCACCTCCTCCTCCGCCTCCAATTCCGGTAGACAACCAGGCATCAATGGATGCTGGCGGTCAGGATCCAAATCAGACTATGATCCTTGGAGTTGGAGCTATTCTGCTTCTTGCAGCCGCGGCGTTGATTGTCTCAATACGTAAAAAAAGACAGCGTCGAGCGATTGATTTTAATACCACAACCCAAACTCAGATTGATTAAAGCAACACTAGAAATAAAAAAGCCGTGTTCCGCACGGCTTTTTTATTTTAAAGGGCACAATTGTTTAGCCAGCATTCTTGAAAATGTCGTCAAGTAGGCTGCGCCGAACTTGCCGACGGTCTTGCACGAAGTACATTAGGTCATCAACAAGTTGAACGTCACGTTTGTTGAATGGATGAAACATGACTCCGCAACCCAGCTTATTTTTCCAAATGATGGTAGCGGCGATCTTTCTGCGGCGATCACTAACAGTAAGCTCCAAAATAAGCTTATCTGATGGAGCGAGGTCCATGATCGAGGTTTCCAAAAACGCGCCGGTAAGACTTATGTTCTTTAAAAGGCCGCGAGAGTTTTGCCGACTGTAGCTTTTGCGGAACTCAATCTGCATTTGCAGAGGTAGTCTCGGAGCGGGCACTTTATCCTGGTTCGCATCCATC
>JAYQON010000008.1:0-2338 GCA_038144835.1 Bdellovibrionales bacterium | reverse complement strand
ACTCAAAGACCATTAGCAGGCCTAATCTTGGTGCTGGTACCCCATCTTGTTTCGCATCCATTTTTAAAACCTCCACTGACCCTGTATTTATCGGCAATACTGAAAAAAATTAAAGGATTCATCGTGTTACAGATCACAGTGCCTAGCCTTTTGACACTTTTAGAAACATTGAGGTGATCCATCAAAGCAGATACTAATGCGCCGCGAAATGCCCCACTCTGAGAGGCTGAGTTGACAACTTGAGTAGCTTCTTCATAAATAGAGGGTGTTCTGAAAAGACTGGATCAATTACCAAGTCCAACCAACTATCTTAAATAGTCCTATTTTAAACCTTTTCAAAAGAGCTCTCTTGGACAACACCAAAAATTCCAAAGCAAATAATGAGGTAAAAACCATGGAAGATAAACCCTCCAAATCATCGCCGGCTAGCTCGCCGTCGTCAGAGCCGGCAACGGCACCTGCTACGACAACGGCAACGGCGACGGTTGAACGGCCGGAACGTGAAGAGCGTGAAGATACAGGTCGCAGGAGTTTTAAGGGTGGAGGACACCGTGGTGGGCGTGATCGCGACCACCGTGGTGGTAAGAAGGGCTATCAAAATTACAAGCATCGGGACCGCGGCGACCGAGAAGAACGTCATGGTCGCGGCCAGGGTGGTTATCAAAACGGTAATGCCCATCAAGATCATCGTATGGAGATGCATGAAGACGGAGGCGCAGATGAAAATTCAGCGCCAGTAGATCTTTCTGAAATTAATCTCACCGAGGAGGAGCGCAAAGAGCTCAACTCTAAAGATCTAAAATCAAAAGACATTCGTGATCTGACCCAGCTTGCCTTGAAGCTTAAAATTGAAAATGCGGCTGGTCTGCGCCGTCAGGACATGGTTTTTGAAATCCTGAAGCGTGCGGCTCAGTTGGGTGACATCTACGGAAATGGTGTTTTAGAAATTCTTCCTGATGGCTACGGTTTCTTGCGTTCACCAGACTATAATTACCTACCCGGGCCTGATGACATTTATGTAAGCCCGTCACAGATTCGCAGATTTGGTTTGCGAACAGGCGACACGGTGAGTGGAACTGTGCGCCCGCCCAAAGAAGGTGAGCGATACTTTGCTCTGCTAAAGGTCGACACCTTGAACTATGAGCCCTTAGAGAAAGCTAAGGACAAGATTCTCTTTGATAACTTAACTCCCCTATATCCGGACGAACGTCTTAAGCTGGAGTATGACCCTAAAGAGTACACCACGCGAGTGGTCGATCTTATGGCTCCTCTTGGCAAAGGTCAGCGAGCGCTGATTGTGGCGCCACCACGAACCGGCAAAACTGTTTTAATGCAAAACATTGCTAACGCTATTTCCAGAAATCATCCGGAAGTATTTTTGATAGTTTTGCTTATCGACGAACGTCCTGAGGAAGTTACGGACATGATGCGCACGGTGAAGGGAGAAGTAATTAGTTCGACCTTCGACGAGCCACCCACACGTCACGTTCAGGTGGCTGAAATGGTGATTGAAAAAGCTAAACGTCTAGTCGAACACAAGCATGATGTTGTGATTTTACTCGATTCGATCACGCGGTTAGCTCGAGCCTATAATACCGTTGTTCCTCCTTCTGGAAAAATTCTTTCGGGTGGTGTGGACTCCAATGCTCTACACAAGCCCAAGCGCTTTTTCGGAGCGGCTCGTAATATCGAGGAGGGCGGTAGCTTAACCATTATAGCGACGGCATTAATTGATACTGGATCGCGCATGGAGGAAGTAATTTTTGAGGAGTTCAAAGGAACTGGAAACTCTGAGATCCATCTGGATCGAAAACTCATGGAAAAACGAATTTTCCCATGCATGGACATCAATAAATCTGGAACCCGCAAGGAAGATCTTTTGATTGATAAGAACGAACTCAATCGCCTGTGGATTTTGCGCAAAGTCTTGGCGCCCATGAACGTCGTCGACAGCATGGAATTTCTCATCGATAAGTTACAGCATTCGAAAACGAATACTGAATTTTTGGGCTCGATGGGCAGCTAAAGATAATGTTTGGTAAGCTGATTGAAGTTGAAAAACGGTATGAGCAGATTCAGCAGTCGCTGATGCAGCCTGGCATTGCAAACAACCAAGAGCGTTATCGCGGGTTGATGAAAGAAATGTCCGGCCTGGAAGAGGTCGTACGCGTATTTCGTGAATATAAAAAAATAAAATCTGATTACGAGGGCAATCGGCAAATTTTAGAAAACGAAAGCGATACCGATCTTCGTGAAATGGCCAAAGAAGAACTCAGCGGCCTTGAAAAAAATATTGCCGATTATGAAGGTCAACTAAAAATCCTACTCCTTCCTAAGG
>JAYQON010000007.1:0-60232 GCA_038144835.1 Bdellovibrionales bacterium | reverse complement strand
CTTATGGATTTAGGTACTCGTTTGGGTTTGCGGTTTTAGTTTGGTTTTTCTCTTTTTTAGTTGGCACCCTGGCTGGCGCTGTTATGGGATACTGGGGTGGTCGCTTGGACCTCTTCGGTCAAAGACTAGTCGAGATTTTTGATTCTCTCCCTTATCTGTTAATGCTATTGACCCTGATTGCTTTTCTGGGATCTTCTCTTTGGTTGCTGGTCGCCTTTTCTGTGTTGTTAGGTTGGATGCGAATTTCAACTTTTATGCGCGCGGAGTTTTTAAAGTTACGTAAGCGCGAGTTTGTAGAAGCGGCTAAAGCTCAGGGCGTGGGTACGTTTCGGATTCTTTTTCGTCATATATTACCAAATGGCCTTGGCCCCCTCATTACTTTTTCGCCAGCTGAAATAGCTGGATACATATCGATGCTGGCCATTTTGGATTACTTGGGCATGGGGCTTCCGCCACCCACTCCCAGCTGGGGTGAGTTACTGCAACAGGCACAGAATTACTTTACGATCGCTTGGTGGTTGGCCGTATACCCATCTCTCGCGATGGTGATTTCTTTGACTGCTCTTACATTTATAGGCGAGGGCATACGTGAGGCTTACGATCCACGCAAGGCACTTTCTAATTAGCCCTACTGAACCGTAGTTGGCTGACTTTGTTCGGCTTTTGGTGCGTGTATGCTTTGGCAAGCCTCTGCAAGCTTACTGGCTAAAGATCTAAGGTGTGAAAGGCCAACAAAGTAAACTCCAGAGGTAGCTTGCTGTATAAGCTTTTGGCTTTTAGCTAAATCACGCTGATTGAGTTCGTTCATCACTCTTATAAGTTTTTTTACCAATACCTCCATTTTTTCGCGAAATTCAACGGGAGTCGCGGCCAGAGCGCTACTGATCAATTGGTCCGATGGAGTCTTTAACGTCTCGTGATAACTATAAAAGCCACTATCAGCCAGATGCTCAATGGTTTTATGTAAAGAATGACCAGCGGGAAGGCTTTTTTTAAAATTTTCCATGGTCTCTAAAAACTCATCAATGCTGTTTAGACTCTTCTTCATAAGATGATCATCTTCGATAGGGATAATTCGAATGGCCCTCAAAGTTTGCGGAGAACGCATTTTAATAAATCGGGTGGGGCCGATAAAGACTAAAAACGCGTCATTTAAGAGCTGAAGGTCAGATATTCCACGACGATTGAAATTTGCTAGAGCCATCACCTCAAAGACTTTGCTAATTTTGTTGAGGCTAGAAAATGTCCGGGTACCATTTTCGAGCGCTATAAATTTTATCGAACCCTTCTTGCTTTCCTCTACAATATACGAAACCTCTTCTCTGAAATCCTTGAGCACGGCCTTTTGTTCATCCAGGCGTTTGCGTGCAGACCCCAAGAGGTACTCGTTTGAAGAGTCCCTATCTGTAGCCAAAAGACCTAGCTTCGAGGTTTTTGAGGTTTCTCCGTGGAAGTGTCCCACAATGGTGATGTTGTGTCCGTCCGGAAAATTAACAAAAAGACGCCGGTCTGCGAGAGGCTCATGGGCCTCAGGTTGGCCAATCTGACAACTTGGCTGAGCTTCCGCAAGCTGGGCGATTGATAGCTGGGCGGACACCACCAAGGCTGTCAAAAGTTTAGACAATGAGCCCTTATGCGTTTCTAAGGTATGCATTTCTATCACTTAATCGACCTCCTGATTGGCTTGTAAGTCGAACTCATTAGAGTGGTCCAATAACAGTGCCACCCGCAGCTCTGGTATCCGATTCCTAGGAATCGACGTCCGCAAAGCCGGAAAGAAATGTAATTTGAGGATTATTTAACTAAATAAAATCAGTAACTTAGAGATTGATCGCAGCGGACTGCAGCTTGCATTGCTCGCCATCGCTAAGTTAAGTCGAGAAAAATTAGAAAAATAAAAAGACCATTTTTCGGAAATAAGTCAGGAAGGGAAATAAAATATGAAACTAACTAATTACGCACTTGCAGGTTCGGTCTTTGCCATTATGGCACTCACGGCTTGCGGTCAACCTGACTTGGGTTTGAAAAAGCCCACTTCGGACGCTGATCAGTCACCTAAGCTCTTGTCTGAAAAAGGTCTACGCTCACAAGGTTGTGTATTTTTTAAATCAGATACAATGAGATTAATCTGCCAGCCCACTTATTCGGAGATAGAAAGGTATCAACAAGTTGTTGAGATTGTACGCTACCTTAGCCAAAGTGAATCTCTACTTAAAAATCCTCCATCATCCACAAATACGTTTTTGGCATTGGGCGAAAAGTCTATCGCTACAAGGAGGTCGGCTTTGAATTTTCGCATGCTGGACTTTACTTCTGCTATGAACCGAAATTCTTCGGCGGGAAAAATTGCACTAATTGAGGCGCAAATATACCGGGTATTAAGGGAAATTGCTGTCGAGGATCAGATTCTAGTTGCTGTAGCTTCTAGGCCGATGGCTTTGCACATCATCTCAAGGAACTATCTTGCACGGGCTGTCAGTCGGATTCAGGTTATTGAGAACAACTTGAATGTTCTCAAAAGCAAGTCAGCGTTTGATTTTAGAGAAAAGGCTACGCTAAAGGGCCTTGAAGAAATGTTAGGCCAAATACGATCTGCAATGAGTGCGGCGATTGTCGATGGAGAGCATTAAAGCGGGAATCTGGCACTTAACTTGCCTCACTGTGAATTCGGTCATTCAGAGCGCACTTATTAGTTCTAATAGCGAACGAGCGGTTAGCATTTGGACATAGTGTGTGGAAAATTCATGGCTAAAGGGAGTAGGGAGTGCGACGTCTAATTGCTTACTTGATTCTTGTGTTTGTGAGTTTGTCTGTTGCCTCCGTTCAGGCTCAGATTTCTTTTGAAAAGCTTACTGACCGAGCAGATAACACAGTTGAAGTTCAAATTAATGGGAGCCGGGGCTCCGCAGTCTTTAAGGGAATAATTCGGCCTGGTGATAAGTTGCAAGGGCGGTCAGGTTCCTTGAACGCAGATATTGTCCGTTATGCAGATCATCCGTTTTTTTCTGTAGCGGTAACCGAAGACGGAAATCAGGTTGGTTACGTCTTTATACTTGAACGCCAGAATTCCAATTATATTTTGGTGAATGAGAAATCAATCACAGGGAAGGCCTCCAGTTTATCGGTAGATCTCGAGGACGCTCTAAAAGGCTTACGCAAAGTTAAAGGCAATGACACGTCCTTGGTGATGCGTGCGCTGGTTCATCACTTTAATCAAAATCCGAAAACAGATCTTTACTCGTTTGCTGATGGCCTTGAAAATGGCCAACAGCGACTGATTGAGCAAGTCAATCGCGTCCCTGTCCCTGGTCAGGGGGGGGCAGCTGATAGTCGTAGAGCTGGAGATTCAAAACGGCCAGGAGAACCTTTACAGTTGGTTCCTCCTGCGGCCCGAGGAAATCAGCAGGTACGTCGTCCTCTACCTCCGCCAGTGAATAGTGGGCGTTTTGGTCCACTAACAGAAACTGATGCATTTGAAGAGCGTGAACGGCGGCAGATTGAAAATGCTCGTCGACGGCGTGAGGCCGAGGAATATTGGCGAAGGCAGTGGCAGGATGACCCTTATTATTCCTCTCGACCCATTCCTCCTCGAGTGAATGGGCCAGGTTATCCAGCAAGGAACTGGTAACTCAATTCTTGGTGTTCAAGGTCGGTAATGTCGCTTCCGACCTTACCATCCCATGATGTAAGCAAACATGAGAGGCGCGACAATTGTAGCGTCAGATTCTACGATAAATCTTTGTGAGTTCTTATCAAGTTTACCCCAAGTGATTTTTTCATTTGGCGTTGCTCCTGAATAGGACCCATAAGACGTCGTGGAATCACTGATTTGGCAAAAGTAGGACCATTTTGCAGTGTTGCGCTCCATATCTTGCTCAAGCATAGGGACTACACAAATTGGAAAATCACCGGCAATACCGCCACCAATTTGGAAGAAACCAATGCCTTTTGAGTTTTCAGACTTCATATACCAATTGGCCAACTCGACCATATAGTCAGGGCCCGATTTGAGACATTCTCGTTTTACTTTTCCCTGCATCAAGCGACCGGCAAAAATATTGCCGAGAGTAGAATCCTCCCAGCCTGGAACGAAAATAGGCAAGTTTTTCTCGCAAGCAGCAAGAAGCCAAGAGTGCTTGGGATCTATTTGATAGGCTTGCTTCAAGGAACCATCCCGTAAAATTTGATAAAAGTACTCATGTGGGAAGTATGCTTTGCCCTCGGCAGAGGCTTGCTCCCATTTGTTGAGCACGAATTTTTCAATTTTTCGAATGGCCTGCTCTTCGGGGATACAAGTATCAGTTACGCGATTAAGATGCTTGTCTAGCAATGCCATTTCATCATCGCAGGTAAGCTCACGCCAGTGAGGAATGCGCAGATAGTCCTCATGAGCTACAAGATTAAAGACGTCTTCTTCTAGGTTGGCGCCTGTGCACGAAATCGCATGGACCTTTTCTTGGCGAATCATTTCAGCCAACGAGATTCCAAGCTCGGCGGTCGACATGGCTCCCGCCAAAGTTACGAGCATTTTTCCGCCACCGTCAATATGCTGGCGATAACCTTCAGCGGCGTCCCTAAGAGTGGCTGCGTTGAAGTGTCTGTAATTCTTGGTTATGAACTGACTGATCGGTCCCTGAGTTTGAGCCATTTTGCGAGAACTCCTTCCGTTGCGGAATAAACGGCATAGTCGTTTCTTCCGTCAAATATGTATAACTGGATAAACCACGTTCATAATGTTCAAGCAAGAGGCGAGCTTCTGAGCGCGAAATCGTGCCTTTCAGAATGCTGCTTTCAGTTGCTTTGCGTACTCTTTCCAACAAATCAGCTCTGTTGTATTCCACGTACTGTAAGACCTCTTTGATATCGTCGCCTTCAACGACATGATCAATTTGATAGCCATTCTCAGTCAGGGAGACATGCACTGCATCTGTATCGCCAAAGAGGTTGTGCAAATCGCCCAAAATTTCTTGGTAAGCGCCGGTTAAGAAGGCGCAAAGGTAGTACGGCTGGCCCTGGTAGAGAGTATGAACCTCTAAATATTTTTGTTCGCCGCCCGACTCAGCATCGATAAAATTTGTTATATTTCCGTCAGAGTCACAAGTGATATCTACTAGGACGGCTCGCCGATCGGGGCGCTCCTGCAGCCGGTGAATAGGCATTATTGGAAAGAGTTGGTCTAGAGCCCAGGAATCGGGGAGAGACTGAAAGACGGAGAAATTACAGAAATAAGAATCGGATAACTCTTGTTCCAGGGCGTAACGTATGTCTTCCAGCTCAGAATTTTCTCTGCAGATATTCACTATCTTAGTGGCAATAGCACGGAAAAGATCTTCGGCCTTAGCTCTTTGTTCGAGACTTAGAACCCCGTACGTAAATAATTGAAGAGTATCGCGTTTTTTCTCGACCAAATCATTATAGTACTCATTGACGTTTTCTTTACTCACGGAGCGATAGATGTCCCAGAGATCTTGTACTAGTCGAGATTCTTTGTCTGGGTTTACAAGAATGTAGTCGCGCAGAGTGTTTTCATTATGCCCCAACACATCAAAGACAAGCAATGTGGAGTGGGCTACTAAAGCTCGGCCTGATTCAGAAATAATATCTGGGTGGGGCACCTTTTTTTCGTCACAGATAGACTGCAATGTGGCAACGATATCGTTTGCGTACTCTTGCTCGGAGTAGTTGGTTGAGCTGTCAGAGCGGCCTGAACCATCATAATCGACTCCCAAACCACCGCCCACATCGATGTATTTGAGGTTTGCACCCATCGCATAAATTTCCGCAAAGAAACGTGCACCTTCTTTCATGGCGGCTTTGATCGCGTGAATTGAGGGAATCTGGGAACCGATGTGGAAATGCATGAGTTGAAGGCAGTCCAACATATTTTCTGACCGCAGAATTTCGACTCCTCGAACAATCTCTGAGGGGGTAAGTCCAAATTTTGATTTTGCGCCAGAGGTTTCCGACCAACGGCCCGATCCAGGAGTGTTAAGCTTGACCCGCAACCCAATGTTAGGCCGTATATTCAAGCGTTTGGATGCTGCAATAATCATCGGGAGCTCAGAGAAGCGGTCGACAACGATGAAAGTATTACGTCCAAGGCGCTGGGAGATCAGAGCCATTTCTATGTATTCTTGATCTTTAAAACCGTTGCAGATGATCAGCGCCCCTGGAGTATCCATTTGCGCGAGTGAGATCAGAAGTTCAGGTTTAGATCCCGCCTCAAGTCCAAAGCGGTGGAACTGTCCAAACTCAAGAATCTCTTCAACGAGATGTTTTTGTTGGTTGACCTTGATAGGGTAAACGCCGCGATATACGCCACCATACTTTGCTTCTTCAATGGCACGAGCAAAGCACCCCGCTAAAAGTTCTATGCGTGTTTTTATGATATCTGGAAAACGCAGCAGGATGGGCATACGGATACCGCGTTCCTGCAAATCGAGCACAAGGTTGTGTAGATCAAGACCAGGGCCGTTACTGCCGGCTGGAGTAATCTCAACATTGCCTTGGGTGTTAATGCGAAAGAAATCTGCACCCCAGTAATTGATCCCGTAAAGATCAGATGATTTTTTAACAGTCCAGTCGCTCATCTTATTTTAAAACCTCTCACCCGTTTAAAGGGTCACTTCACGATAATGTTGAGAATCTTACCGGGCTTGTAAATGACTTTGGCAATATTTTTTCCATCAAGGGCATTTTTCACGGCATTAACTGTGTGCGCTGCAGCCACGGCCGCGTCTTCACTGGCTTGTACGCCAATTTCAACTGTGCCGCGTGTCTTACCGTTAACTTGGACCGCCATAGTCACCACGTCATCAGTGACCAACTTGGCATCAAACTGAGGCCAGGGAGCCACACTGACGAAACCCTCACCACCAAGGCGGTGCCAAAGCTCTTCAGCAATGTGTGGAGCTAATGGTGATAAGAGTTGAATCAGTGTTCTTAGTACGGGTGCTGGGCGTACGCCAAGAGAGTAAACCTCGTTGACCAGAATCATCATAGCGCTGATGGCTGTATTGAAATTTAAGCCCTCTAGGTCCTCGCCCACCTTTTTGATGGTTTTGTGCAACAGCTTATTAAGGCTTTCAGACGGGGGTTCATTGTCTAAAGGAAGATTGGTGCCATCATCGGCCACAATCAGCCGCCAAACTCTATCTAAAAACCGGCGGACACCCTCAATGCCGTTTGTAGCCCAGGGTTTGTCTTTATCAAAGGGGCCAAGGAAGCTGATGTACATGCGGGTGGCATCAGCGCCATAAGTTTCACGAACTTCATCTGGGTTCACCACATTGCCGCGCGATTTGGACATGCGCGCGCCGTCTGGCCCCATGATCACACCCTGATGGGCAAGTTTTTGAATTGGTTCATCGTGGCTCACCAGGCCAGCGTCAAAAAGCACCTTTTGCCAGAAGCGTGCATAGAGCAAATGCCCTACGGTGTGCTCCGCGCCCCCAACGTACAAGTCGACGGGCATCCAGTATTGTTGACGCGTAAAAGAGAACGGAGCCTCGTTATTTTTAGGGTCTGTGTAACGCAAGAAATACCAGCTTGAGCCGGCTGAACCAGGCATTGTATCGGTTTCGCGTCGGCCGTGTTCTCCAGACTTTTTATCCATATAGTTCACAAAATCTTCCACACGAGCCAATGGCGGCTCACCCTTTTCAGTCGGCTCGTAGTCGGCCACGGGTGGCAGAAGGACAGGCAGTTCGTCAGCCGGCACCCCTTGTGTGCCGCTGTTTTCTAGGTGAACTATTGGAAAAGGCTCGCCCCAATAGCGTTGGCGTGAGAAGAGCCAGTCACGAAGTTTATATTGAACTTGGCGAGCGCCTACGCCCCGTTTTTCAATCTCAGAAATCACTTTTTGGATGGCTTCACTTTTATTTAATCCATCGAGAAATTCTGAGTTTGTGAGCTGACCATCGCCCGAAAATGGCAATTCTTGGTCACTAACCAGCACACGCTTAATGGGCAATGAGAATTTGGCAGCAAACTCATAATCGCGCTCATCATGGCCAGGAACCGCCATGATAGCTCCGGTCCCGTAATCCATGAGTACATAGTCAGCAATCCAGACGGGTATACGGGCGCTTGGATTATTGGCGTCAAGTAGCGGGTTTAATGCGTAGGCGCCAGTAAAAACTCCCGTCTTCTCAATGGCGGCTTTGCGGTCAAGCTCGCTCTTGTGTGCTGATTGCTCAATGTAGCTTTCAACTGCCAGTTTTTGGGCTGAAGTCGTGATCCTTTTTATCAAAGGATGCTCAGGAGCGAGCACCATAAAGGTAGCGCCAAAAATCGTATCGGGTCGAGTGGTGAAAATTTCGAATCCGAAATCGTGGGATTCAAGTTGAAAGTGAATGCGAGCACCCGCACTTTTGCCAATCCAATGGCGCTGGCCTTCCTTGGTGCGTTCTGGCCAGTCGATACGCTCTAGACCCTCGAGCAGGCGCTCGGCGTAATCGGTGATTTTAAGCATCCATTGTTTCATGGGTACACGCACAACGGGATGACCGCCACGTTCACTCTTACCGTCAACGACTTCCTCATTGGCTAAAACCGTGCGGAGAGCCGGACACCAATTCACAGGAACTTCTTTTTGGTACGCGAGCCCTTTTTCATAAAGCTTCAGAAAAATAAATTGTGTCCACTTGTAGTATTCGGGTTCACACGTGGAGATCTCTCTGTCCCAATCAAAGCTGTAACCGAAGGATTTCAGTTGGCGGCGAAAATTTTCAATGGCCTTACGTGTGGTTTCTGCCGGATGAATACCTGTCTGTATTGCATATTGTTCAGCGGGCAAACCAAAGGCGTCATATCCCATCGGATGCAGAACTTGGAACCCGCGGGTGCGCTTGAAGCGAGCCACAATATCTGTGGGTGTATATGAAGCCAAGTGACCTACATGCAAGCCTGCCCCAGAAGGGTATGGAAACATGTCCAGTGCATAAAATTTGGGTTTGCCCGGCTGTTCGACCGATTTGAATATGCCGGCTTTTTCCCAAGCCTGCTGCCATTTTTGCTCGATTTCAGTGTGTGGATAAGACATTAGGGCGTCGGAATAGATTAGGTGCCGCTGAGAGTCAACTAGATGGACGCTACTTATGGTGAAATATTAGGATTCGGTCATGGTCATTTCAGTTTTGCTCTACTTTTTGGTTTTTTTTGCCGGATTATTTTTGACTCTAACGAAAGGTGTTACGCCGATGGAATTCAAAGCCGCTCATAAAAGTCCCCAGCGCCTGGAAAGTCACGGGGATGTGCGGGTAGACAATTACTACTGGATGCGTGAGCGCGACACCCAAGGTGTTCTTGATTATCTCCATTTGGAAAATGCTCGTACGGCGGCTGAGCTGGCTCCCGTGGTTGACCTCGAGAAAAATCTCAACTTGGAAATGCGCTCGAGGATCAAAGAAACTGATGACAGCGTTCCGGTCTATGATTCTGGGTACTTTTATTATTCCCGCTACCAGGCCGGGCAGGAGTATCGCCTCCATTGCCGCAAAAAGGGCTCCTTGGAGGCGACGGAGGAGGTGATTTTAGATGAGAACCAACTGGCTGTCGGACAAGCTTACTTTGAACTGGCAGAGAGAGAGCTGACAACCGATCAAAATCTTTTGGCCTTTGCAGTCGACTACCGAGGCAGACGCATTTACGACATTCATTTCAAAGATTTGCGCACAGGCAAATTGTTGCCAGATCGCATTCAGGCGGCGACGCCATACTTCGTTTGGGCTGAGGATGGCAAAACCTTGTTTTTTGCCAAACAAGATCCCGAAACGCTGCGTTCATATCAGATTTACCGCTATGAGATCGGTTCGATGCAAGAACCACAACTTGTATTCGAGGAGAAAGATACCACATTCGAAGTTGGTTTGCATAAATCCAAAACACGAGCTTATTTATTTATTGTAAGCAGTAAGCGTGATTCTGCCGAATGGCGTATTTTGAATGCCCGAAATCCAATTGGTTCGGGAGACATCTTTTTGCCTCGAGAAAACAAACACGAGTACGCCCTTGAAGATGGCGGTGATCGTTTTTTTATTTTGACAAATTGGCAAGCCATCAACTTTCGCTTGATGGAAGCTCCCCATCAAGCTCGCGGTAAGGATCAGTGGAAAGAAATTTTAGCTCATGATAGTCAAGTTTTTCTAGAAGGCTTGGATGTTTATAATAGTCATCTTGTGTTGAATGAGAAGTCGCGTGGGTTGTCGCGCTTGAGGGTGATCGATCGAGCGGATGGTCGTCAACGTTATCTCACTTTTGATGAAGAGGCTTATGAGGTAAGTAATTTTCCTTTACCTGATTATAGTAGCCCTGTGATGCGTTTTCACTACCAGTCGCTCGTACATCCACCGGCCACTTTTGAGGAAAATTTTCGCACGCATCAGCGTATCTTGCGTAAGCAAAAGGAAATTCCCAATTACAATCAAGATCTTTATGAAACTCGTCGACTCTTTATCACGGCTCGAGATGGAGCCGAGGTTCCAGTCAGCCTGGTCATGAAAAAGGGCATAGCTTTGGATGGCACGGCTCCGTTATTGCTTTATGGCTATGGTTCTTACGGTTTGAGTTTGGATCATGCCTTTTGGAGTTCAGTTTTTAGCTTGATTGATCGTGGTTTTATTTTTGCGCAGGCTCATGTTCGTGGCGGATCGGAAATGGGGCGGTTGTGGTATGAAAACGGTCGTCTGCAACATAAGATGAACACTTTTTATGATTTTATCGACAGTGCTGAATCCTTGATTGCTCAAAATTACACATCGAAAGATCATTTGCATATTATGGGAGGCAGTGCCGGTGGTCTTTTAGTTGGTGCAGTGGTCAATATGCGTCCAGACCTTTTTCGCAGCGCTATCGCCCAAGTGCCATTTGTGGATGTTTTAACTACAATGCTCGACGAGAATATCCCTCTGACGACTGGTGAATACAATGAGTGGGGTGATCCTCGAAAAAAAGAAGACTACCTTTATATGAGGCAGTACTCGCCCTACGATAACGTCGAAGCTAAGGCCTATCCGCATCTCCTAGCGATTAACGGCTATCATGATTCTCAAGTCCAGTACTGGGAGGCTGCTAAATGGATAGCGAAACTCCGAGAGTTGAAGACCAATAGCAACCTCCTTTTGTTGTATACTGAGATGGATGCGGGTCATTCGGGTGCTTCTGGACGTTTTGAAGCTTTGAAAGTGGTTAGCAAGATTTTTGCCTTTATGCTTATGTTGGAAGGAATCAGTGAATGAGTGTTTTTAGTCCAATAGAAAATCAAAAACGCAAAATTTTGGTCGTGGATGATGACGAGACGAATCGAGATTTGGTTGGAAAAGCCTTGGAACACGAGGGTTATCAGGTTGAAAGAGCCGAAGATGGCCAGTCGGGGCTAGATAAAATTCGTGAATGGCGGCCGCATTTGGTTCTATTGGATGTCAATATGCCTGGTCTAAATGGTTTGGAGACTTTGGCAAAACTGCGAACTCGAGAAGAGTATGTGTCTGTCGTTTTTGTTTCAGCTAATTCCAAACGCGAAGACATTCTTACGGGTCTTGATGCGGGCGCGGATGACTATGTTTGCAAACCCTTCGACATTTTAGAGTTGATGGCGCGAGTGAGGGCGCAACTGCGAATTAAGGATTTACGCGATGACCTTAAGCGCGCCAATGAGCGTTTGAGAGAACTGGTTGATATTGACGATTTGACGGGTTTATTCAATATGCGCTCGCTTTACAAGCGTTTGGATTTTGAGCTTGATCGTGCTCGCCGTCACAACCGTTCGGTGTGTGTGATTATGATGGACCTCGACTATTTTAAGCGAGTCAACGATCAACACGACCATTTGTTTGGTAGTTTTGTTCTCACCCAAATCGGAAAGATGATCCGAGAAAACATACGTAAGGTAGATTTTGCAGCTCGTTATGGAGGCGATGAGTTTTTGCTAGTTCTAACGGAAATTAACCTGGAAGGAGCTATGACTTTTGCCAATCGCCTTCGTCAAAAGATTGCAGATCAAACTTTTAAAAATGACCATTTCTCGATCCAACTGACGGCGAGTATGGGGCTTTCTCTCGCCAATCCAAACGAGAGTGAAATCGATGCGCGAGCGTTGGTTCGCTATGCGGATCGAGCACTCTACAAAGCTAAAGAAAATGGCCGCAATCGGGTGGAAGCCTATTAAATGCCTCCAGCCGCACCTTCACCGCGAGAATCGTAGGCAGCTTCTAAAATTCCATCTGGCCGCAGGCGCACTCCATAAACCTTAGCCATCCAACCTTCCTCTATATTGTGGCCAAATTTTTTTAGGGCTTGAGTGACTTCGGGAGAAAGACGTTGACGGTCGACGTAGAGAATATTGGGTTGAAATTGATGGTGAATGCGCGGGGCCTGAATAGCCATATCTATATCCATACCTCGCCCCAAAAAGCGGTAAAGTACCTGCAAAACTCCACTAATGATGCGAGGACCACCGGGAGCTCCAATAGCCATAATGATTTTTCCATGTTTTTCCACGAGGGTTGGGCTCATGCTGCTCAAAGGTCGTTTGCCGGGCTGAACTTCATTGCCTTCACCTTGAATGAGGCCATACATATTCGGCTCACCGGGGCGAGTGGTAAAGTCGTCCATTTCATTATTTAAAGCGATCCCAAAGCGTCTGCTCACCACACCTGAACCGTAATTGCCGTTTAAAGTTACAGTTAATGAAACAGCATGCCCCTCATTATCGAGCACTGAAAAATGCGTTGTTTCTGAGCTCTCTTTTACATCAATCAAGCTTAGCGGCGCTAAAGCTGTTGCTTTTTTACTTTCAACAGATTGACCGAGTTGGCTCAAATATTTATCTGAAGTCAAAAATTTGAGTGGATTGCGATGAAAGTCTGGGTCCCCCAGCAAAGCTCTGCCGCGAAACGCACGAGCATGAATTTCGGCCAAAAGATGGAGCTCCTCCGCGGAAAGTGCCGGCTTATTTTTAACCTTGAGATCCTCAATGAGTCTAAGAGCAGAAAGAATAACAACGCCTCCAGAACTTGGTGGAGGCATTAAGTAAAGCTTGTGTCCCTCATAATTCGTTGTCAGTGGCGACAACCAGCGCACTTTATAGCTTTTTAAATCCTCGAGATCTAATTTGCCTCCACTTTCTTGAACGGACTCCACAATATCGCGAGCAACAGGGCCCTCATAAAAACCTTTTACGTTTTTTGTTTTGAATTCTATCAGGGCCTTCACCAATCCTGGTTGAATAAATAGTTCACCGGGCTTGTAAGCGGCTCCTCCCTGTTTAAAAAAAAGATTTTGACCGTGCGTATTGAAAAACTCGCGTACGCTAGATGTTTTGGTGGTCCATTCTCCTGATACTGGAAAGCCTTTGCGGCCTAGGGTGAGGGAATCATCAAAAAGTTGCGACCACTTTAGTTTGCCATATTTTTTGTGGAGCTCCCAAAGGCCTGCCGGAAATCCGGGAACTGCTACCGCATGTCCACCATTTTGAGAAGAGTCTTTGGGCAGGTTCAGGTAGTAACCGCGAGAGGTTGCCTTAGGTGCGGTTTCACGGAAATCAAGGGCGTCTACGACGTCATTCATCTTCACCAGAGCGAAGCCACCGCCGCCAAGAGCTGCATAATAAGGTGCCGTTACGCTCAAAGATATTCCAATGGCCACGGCGACATCAACCACGTTGCCCCCACGAGCAGCGATGTTGCGGCCGACTTCCACCGCATGGCGATTGGGGGCGGAGATCAAAATTTTATGACCTTCAACGGGAATCGCTAAAACAGGCAAGTAAATGAAAAATACTAAGGCCGCGAAAACACGGAAGTTAATACTCACGGATGACCTCCAATGATCATTCTTTTCATCTCAAAAATGACAGGCATGGGCAATCTGTGGTATCCACGACCACCTATGTCAAGAAGCAATCAATTACGAGTTTCGAAGACCGCCAGCATTCCTTTTCCTAATGAGTACATATTGGCTCTGCAGGGCGAGTACGCATCGTGGACATTTGATGAAGAGCGTGCACCTTTGCAAAAAGGTCATTGGCGTGATCGAGTTTTTGCTGTTTCAAAAGAAACGCCTTTGGATTTGGAGATTGGCACGGGCAATGGACTTCATTTTGCCCACAGAGCGGTCGATCATCCTAATCGCTGCCTGCTCGGCATTGAGCTCAAATATAAGCCGTTGATCCAATCCATTCGACGGGTTCGCCGAGTGGGGATGGAAAATGCACGCATGGCTCGCTACAATGCGTACTTAGTCTCGCAGCTTTTCGAGCCTGGTGAGCTCAATGACGTTTTCATATTTTTTCCCGATCCGTGGGAAAAGTTGCGCCAGCACAAACATCGTTTGATTCAGGATGCATTTCTGATGCAACTGTTTGAGGTCCAGCGTCCTGGCTCACATTTGATTTTCAAAACTGATAGTCGCGACTATTTTGAATGGGCTTTAGAACGCTTTAAAAGAAGCCCTTACAGGATTGCAGGCCATACTTTTGACCTGCATACCTCAGAGTTTGCATCGACTAATTTTGTAACCCAGTTTGAAAGTATTTTTATGCGTCAGGGTTTGAAAATTGGCTATGCTCTTCTTGAGCGCACTTAGTGCCACTCGCAGGGAAAACTAGGAGTCACGTTCTGCAGGGCAGATTTTTTGAGCCATAATTCCGAGTTTCCATGCACCTCCCCGTATTTGCTGATCGTCAACGGGGCAGTAAAGTTGAGCGAGAGCCTTTCAATGGTATTTTTGCTCATGTCGATTTCGGCGATTTCGGGGCTTATCTGAGGAGCATGAATACGTATTCCTGCCGCATGGAAGTAAGGGCTAACACGTACGAAACACACATATTTAGCTTTGGGCATCAAGGTGGCATTTACGGTGAGAGAGGCGTGCGGTTCAATTAAATATGTGGACGAATCCTTGTCTTCGGTCGTTGGCTGTTGATCCGCCGTCGAGAGGTGATACCAATTCAAAGAATATGGAATCGTGAGCCATTCGCGTCGGTGCGCAGTCAAAAAAACTTCCACATTTAGCTTGGCTGCTTTTTTGCTGATTCTGATCCATCGGCGCGCGGGCTCTGGATTGTAAATTTTGAACTGAGCGAAAACGATAGAGCTTCGTTTTTGAAAAAAGTCGTCCGTGGCTTTCGTTGTTTTGGCAGTTTCTTTTGGCGCCGAAGTGTTCAGCGGCATGTCACTAGTAATTTGTAGTGGTTGACGAGGTAATAACAGTTCAAAAAGTGGGCTAATGGCCACGGGTTTCGAATTTTGTCGTATAACCAATCGGCACTTTTGAATCGGGTGGCGCTCTAAGGTTCCAATTGGTCGGCGTGAGTAAAGTTCATGAAAGCGTAGATCAAAATCTGCAATGTTCATAACCTCTGAAAAGGGCCTAGCTCTGTAAAACAGATCTTGGCAAATGATCTGAGCCACTGAGGGTTCTTGATTTGTCCAGCGAATGCGAATGTCTTTTAAGTCTCCAAATACAATCCGCGAAGGTCTGGTTGGAGAGCCCATGTTTTCTCGTTCTACGCGGACTTGTGCTGGCTGGCTGTCGGTGAGATTGACATTTAGAATTTTAAAAATGTGATTTGAGCCGCTGGCGTTGTAAATGGCGAACTCAATACTGCATTCAGAAGGAGTCTGCATCAAGTCAACGGCAAGTATTTCGGGGGGAAGTAGTTGCATCAGAAATATTTTGTGAACACGAAATTTCGGACGACTTCTATATTCTTCGCCAGCAGTGCGGCATCTAGAGATGACTTCGATTTTTGATGGGGCGCCCGCGCCGAAATCAATAGAGTCATGGAGATCTAAATTTCTTTTCTCGGCCAAGTCCAAACTCCGCACGTCACTGATTTCTCCAGAAGCCCGGACAATTTTTGGAGAGGGAACTTTAAATACATCTTGAGAGAATTTTTTATTTTCTGGGCTGCAAGAAGCGAGTCCAAAACTAAAGAATCCGGACACTAAAACCGGACTTAAAACGTAGCGATTCAAAGATAACATGGGTCCTCCTTAAAAGCTGGAGGAACTTCGCAAAGGGCGTGCCTACCAATAGCTAGTGTCTATACGAATGTCGCCGAGGACCTGCGTTTGGCAAGAAATCCGTTGTTCCTTGGGTATTTTCAAACGGTCCCGCAATCCTTGCTCGATTATGTTTGGTGAGGAAAGATTTTCAGAGCCTTCGACGACATTGACGCGGCACTTGGCACAGACTCCATCCCCGTTGCAAGAACTTGCCACTGGAAGTCCTGCCTGAAGCAAGCTGGGCATAAGCAAGGCCCCGCGTTCAACTTGAATTTCTGGGTAAGCTTTTACGAAACGAATCAAGGGCATAGGAATCATATTGCAGCGATTTGCACTCTTAGGCAAATTGGGCAAATGCAAAAAGTGGCGATTTTAGGCGCGAGTCGGGGGTTAGGTTCTTGTTTAGCAAAAGTCGCAGCTATGGCTGGGTCAGACGTGCGGGGTTTTGCGCGCAAAGCCGGTCCAGCCTACGATCGGGTTACTTATCATTTGGCTGATTTTTCTAATGAAGAAGGTCAATGTGCGGTTCTTGAAAATTTGCTCAGCCACCCAGTCGAACGAGTTTTTATTACGGTTGGAGGAGGTCCTTTCGGTCCCTATGGGCAGAGGGAATTCAAGGACCACTTGTGGGCTTGGCAAGTGACATTTCTATTTCCCGCCCGAGTTGTGCATGCCTTGATGGCGACGGGCAGGTCTTGCCAGATTATTTTGACGGGCAGCTCGGTTGCGGAAAGCCATGGGGATCCCGGTGCGGCTAGTTACGCCTCGGCTAAGCATGCCTTGCATGGTCTGCATAGTTCGTTGCGATTGGAAAACCCAGAATGGGATCTCCGACTTTTTTCTCCGGGCTATATGGACACGACCTTGCTGCCGCGAAATGCTGCAGTTCGGTCTGTGGGGGTTTGGGCTCCAGAGCAAGTGGCCGAGGACCTATGGGAATGGGCTTTGGGTCCTGACAAAGGCGGTCATAGGGTGTACCAAAGGCACCCAGCCTGATAAGCTTGCGCGCATGAATTCAGAAAAAATAGAAAACGTTATAATAATCGGTTCGGGGCCGGCTGGCCTGACAGCTGCGATTTATGCAGCCCGAGCCAATCTGCAACCTCTTATGATCGAAGGCTATGAGGCCGGTGGTCAGTTAATGACTACATCGGAAGTTGAAAACTATCCGGGATTTGCTCATGGTATTCAGGGGCCCGAGCTTATGGGCGTGACCCGTCAGCAGGCGGAGCGTTTTGGAACCCGCTTCATAACCAAGAACGTGACTAAAGTTGATTTCAGTCAACGACCGTTTAAGGTCTGGGTCGACAAAGATCTGTTTCATGCACATTCCGTGATCATTAGCACAGGGGCTTCCGCCAAGTATTTAGGACTTGAAAATGAGCGTCGACTTTTGGGGCGGGGGGTATCCGCTTGTGCCACTTGTGATGGGGCCTTTTTTAAAAACCAAACTGTATGTGTTGTTGGTGGTGGCGATACCGCAATGGAAGAGTCAGTCTTCCTTACACGCTTTGCGAATAAGGTCTACGTCATTCATCGTCGGGGTGAATTTAGGGCCTCAAAAATTATGGCGGAACGGGTGCTCAATCATCCAAAAATTGAAGTCATTTGGAATACCGAACTGGCTGATGTTTTGGGCGAAAAAACCGTCCAGGGTGTTCGTTTGAGAAATCTACAAACAAGTGAGGAACGTAGTTTAGATCTTGATGGCGTCTTTATTGCGATAGGGCATAAGCCTAACACGGATCTTTTCAAAGGCGTTTTGGAAATGAATGAAGTTGGCTACTTGAATACCAAGCCCAAAAGTACATACACCTCAGTTGAGGGAGTATTTGCGGCTGGAGATGTACAAGATCCGCATTATCGCCAGGCAATCACAGCCGCAGGCACTGGCTGCATGGCTGCGATTGATGCTGAACGCTGGTTGGAAAATCAAGGTCATAAGTGACGTGAGTCGCAAGATCAACACCAAGGATCTGGTGCAAAAGATCGAAAAATTGACCAAGGAGCGAATGGCGAAGAGGGATATTGTCAATCTTGGTGATATTCGTAAACTCAAGGAGCGCCAAGTTCCACCTACAATTTTATTAATTGAAGATGATGAAACTATTCGTGCTGCTCTCGAGCGTATGCTGAAGGGAGAAGGGTATCGGGTGCTGGCTGTAGCCGATGGCACCCAGCTCTCAAATGTACTTGATGGCAATGCCCTAGATTTAATTATGCTTGATGTGGGCTTGCCATGGGTCAACGGATTTGAGCTGGCGGAAATGATGAAAGGTCAAAGCGACCTCAAAGAAATTCCACTTATTTTTCTAAGCGCACGGACGACCGATTCAGATATCAAGCGCGGTTTTGCTGTGGGCGCCGATGATTATATAAAAAAGCCATTTGATCTGGAAGTTGTTAAACAAACGGTACGCACACTAATCCATTTGGTGCGCGAATAATTAAAAGAAATACTGTAGAGCAAATTCGGGATGTATACTGTAGTCGCGTCTAGCTTTGTCGCGATTCATATCGGTATTGTAGCCTTGAGTTGTTTCCCGTAATTCTTGCTGATAGTCGGCTCTTTTGGTGGGTGCAAAAAGTGACCTAATGGTTGCGCTCATCGAATAGCCAATATGCCAGTGATAATTTTCTCCCGTGCGTCCTATGGCTGTCCCTACATGGATATATTGGGCGGGTTGAACAAGGTCTAAAAATCCCATCTCAGAGGATAAAAACCAACGATCCAAGAGCTCAACTTCATGCAGGGTGCTTACGTTAATTTGCCCATTGTTGCGATTAGGGATCGGCCTACGCAAAGAAAATGGCATTTCATCATCGGCATAATAATTGGTGTGAAGATTGAGGTGGAGACGATAGTGTGGGGTAACTTGATACGTGCGTATCCAACGCAGCCACCACGCTTCCATTTCATAAGGGCGTTTTGAGTACTCACGATTTGATATTTTTCCGTAGTTTTTAAAGTAAGCAATTTCGGCAGCCCAGACATTTCCTTGGTCATCTTTTTTAAAAATATGGCGTAATCCAACATTGGCCAGTTTATAACCTTGAAGCATCCAAGTGCTCGTACCTAGGGTGAGCCGATCATTCAAGCCGCAACCGATGAGTTGCAAACCAAAGGTACACTCGCCGGAACGTAATACCGAGGAAGTGGCAGAAAGATTATGGCCAAAACGCATAGCCGTATTGGCATTTGCAAGCCAAGGGATCAGACCCCAAAAGATTAAGCTTAGAAGAAAAATTTTTCTGCTCATATTTTTAAGCAAAACATTGTTCAGTAAGGGATTCAAAAAAAGATTGTGGTTTTTATCTCGTCTTGCCTTTAAGCGGGCTTTGGGGCGCGACCTTTAGCGAGACTCGGTCACTCTATTAGGCACATAGATTGCTGCATATCGATTGCTAAAGTCGAATGGTATAGTTTTGAGGAGTTATTGCGAATGTTTTCGGGTTTGGTGAATAGCATCTTTTGTCTTACGATTTTGGTCCTCTCTAGAGCCGCTTTTGCGGAACCCTGTCGCCTATTTTTACACTCCAAATTCGACTCACCCAATGTGCGAAAGCTCCTCTTAGACAAGGGCTTTGACTTGATCGCTGATAAGGCTTGGCAGGGAACTAAGCGAGAATTGGGTGATTTGGCTATTTTGCCAGCTGGCTTGTACCTGAGACCCACGCTATTTGTAGCCCTTAAGGATGGGAAACTTGATGAATACGTCGAAATTGCAAATCAGTTCCACAACTTGCCGTCTTGTTCGGGTCGCTCTCGACTAATGACTCAAGCTTATTTTCACATAAGACTTGGTGAAAAAGCTCGTCGACGATTAGATGATTTTTATCTTCGACGGGCTTCTATCTTAGGCATGGGTGACTTACTACTTGAAACTGAGGCCTTACTTAGGTTTGGACCTTCTGGCTTTGAACTCGAAGCTGACAAATATAAAAGGATCTACGCGGGGCTAGTGGCACGAGTGCGCGAGATATGGGAGCAGAGTTCAAATATCGCGTTTGAATCGCGAATAGATCGTGTGCGCAAGTACCTGAGCCCGTATGTAGAAAATTACTTTCTGCATAACAATCATCTTAGCGGTTTGTTGGACTATCCGCACAAAGGTAATTGCGTAGCTTCGACATCATTATATACGGCCTTGTTTGTCGATGCAGACTTGAATCTTGGGCCAGATCATGTTTTCGCAATACAACTCTTTCAAGATCATGTGCAGCCGGTGATTTGGTATAAAAAAACAGACAAACTAGTGGCTCTGGTCAGTGGATCGGTTGAGTCTTTGCGTGCTCCTATCTACAACCCCGAATTGGTGACTTGGGCTTTAGCCAATGCCGCCCGTCGGGCAGTACATCAAGAACGCGAGTATTATTTAAAAATCAGAGGCATGAGTGCTAAATTTGCCGATCCGAAATTAGTTCTTCAATACGCTGTTGGCTTTAAAAATGAAGGTACGGCGGGAGGCCACTCTCCCTACCTACGCTTCGGAAGTGCATTTTCACTTTTTGACCTCACCGGTAAGACCGTTGTTAATGCACGACAACCCTTTGTTGAATTTGGAAGCCGCAATCATCAAACTCTTGAGAGCATCAACCAAGCGCCTCAAGCTTCCGACAATGACGAAGAGCCAGGTGGCAATGACAATCCTAGCGATGAGCGGGAGGTCATAGCAAAAATATATAATGCAAGTGTTTGGGCCAATGTGCCCGCCGACCAAAGACCATCAAAAGCAATGCAATTGCATCTCACTCGTCGTCAGATCGTGTTTTTGCCCAAAGCTGAAAAGAAGGTATTCAAAGTCACTCCCATTCCATTTATTCGTTTGGCCAAGCCACAGGAGATCGAAGAGTTCGACCTCGACTTGCCCTTTCTGATCAAGAGTTACTGGGCTCCATCCTCACGAAAGAGTCAGATAAAAGGGGTTGAGGTCATTTTTCAGGATATACGGCAGGAAGTGGTTTTTCGTAATCTTGCTGACTTGAAGTTGGCTATTCCGGAGGGCTATAAGTCGTTTCCGCATCTGCCTAAATACCTGAGAGACGAACTTTTACAGGCATTGTCGTCATTAAAGCGCGACGGACGAAATATGCGAGCGCTTGTCCAGTTTGTTTCTAATTTTACTGAACGAAAAATTAACGAAGACTATTCACAAGTACTGCAAGATCTCAATTGGCTAAGACGTGTACGTCGAATCTTTGATTTTGTGTCCGCCAATTTAAGTTTAGCGGAGATTAATCTCATTGGTCTTTCTGACGTATCAGAAGTTTTAGAAAAAAATGGTTACTGCTCAATGAAAGAAAAATTGGCGAACCTCTATCGTGCAGGAGTGGCGCAACCTCAGAGCTACATATCTTGGCTAGAGTCGCTCATACCACAAACAGTGGCTTTGCAGACACGGACTATGATTGAATTGATCGAAGGATTGGACTTTGGAAATGATACTCGTTTCCTCTGTCAACAGTCAGCTGATAAATATCACGGCAGTTCGTTTCCTTTGCTGCCACTTTTGAACTCTCTGATTGTGAATTATGAATTAGACAAAACGTCAAAGGCACGCCCACCATTGACGATGATTGAGGTTTCTGTGGTAACAATGGAGAATTCAGCTGAGCACTCAAACCCAAATGTGAAAGCGGAATTCCCTTCAGCAAAATCATCCTATAGGCAAAATAGGTTCGATGTTCGCACAGACACATTGGTTCACTTACTCATGGCTCAGCCACTACCTGTTTTAAGGCACCCAGCAGTGCAGCTTGCTGCATTCGTCTGGTGGACATCCCAGGCTCAAGCTTCCTTTGAAAATTATTGGACTGATTCTTCAATCGGCTACCGAAATTATTTAGAACTTTGGAAAAATGGACCGACGGTGATGATTCCCCAATGGAGTTTCGGTGGATATGGTAGAGCCTGGAGAGAGTTTAGCCGAGCCCATGGCGAAACGATCTTAGGTAATGAATTTAAGCCTCTTCACAAATTGCCACCCACTGTTGCAGGTTATGTGAGCTCGAAAATGAATTTGGGTAAGCAAACCTTTTCAAAGCCTACTGTTAAAATAATTCAAAGGTCTGAGCAAGATTTTGCTGCACTCTCTAGTGCAAAATGCACTATCGGTGAGTCCATAGAAATTGGTCCTTTTGCGGGCTTAGAATTAGCTAAACGCCTGGCTTATAGTCACTGGTCAATCACGTCAGAAATTGAAAACGACTGTGAAGGTGATCACGTCGGTGGCAAGCGTCGGCCAGGTTTAATCGACGGCTCGCTAGTTATCGAAGCCACTCAGCAAAATCCAATTGGCAATAAAATCCAAATAAGAGGCTTCAAGGTAAGGGTCGAGCGACCAGATGAATTAATTCTCCTGCAATTACAGCGCTTGGATGACAAAGAATTATTAATTAAAGAAGAAGATCGTCAAAAGTTGGAACAACTATTCAGAGCATCAGGCTCAGTAAGAGTCATAAAAAGCAACGGCGCAAACAAAAAACAATAGAAGTGCCAACGTTTTCTTGAGAAGAAATTTGTACTGTGCCTTTCCAAGCGTATATGCGGTTGAGAGCGTACCATAGCCCCAGTCCAGTGCCCGTCGGCTTCCCGAAGGTTAATCCACGCTGGCCTAAATGATTTAAAATTTCTTTAGGAATTCCATCTCCATTGTCACGAATTTCAATTCTGGCGTAATCTCGCTCAGTACTCACCACAATCTCGCAGATCGGTGCCCGGTCAAGAGGTACAGCTTCGATTGAATTATTCAAAAGGTTGGAAATAATTCTCTCTAAGTCTCTACCGAGACCCAATACCGTAACGTTTTTTTCTGCACCCAAAAGGCGAAATGTTATTTTTGACCGACGTTTTTGCTCCCATTCGATCTGTTTTTCTGCAATTGCACGCTGAATTAGTGGAATTAGATCGACCGATTCAGTCTTATCTTTTGCCTCTGTATCCCTTAGGTTATCCGATATGTCACTGATGCGCTTTATTGCCGAACGCAAGAGATCCCTCTGCTCTACACTAATTCCAGGTAGACGGTCTTGAATCATATTCAAGGCCGTAAGAGGTGACCTAATGTCATGGGCAACTTGAGCAGAAATCCGAGCAACAGCAATATCGGCCTCAGCCTGTCTTACTTGCTCGATGGATTGGTGCCATCGAAGCCTTAGTTCTTCGAACATTCCTTTGATCTGACCGATTTCATCGCTAGATTTATCGGAGCTCAATTGAAAGTTGAGCTCCGCGCCATATTGCTTTAGTTGTTGGGCAAAGGCGTTCAAGGGAATAAGAAGATTTTTCATCGAGTATTTAATGACTACAAGAAAGAGAATCCAAAAAATCAGAAATGGAACAAAAAAAGAGATGAGAAGATCATACATTAAATGCGACTCTGAAATTACCGGAACTGAAATCGAAAGTTCGCCGATCGCCTGATTGTTTATTCTTCGAACCATAATTGAATCGGATATTTGATCGGCTCCCCAAAACAATGCAAACTGGCTTTTGCAGAGCTCAGATTTTTCGGATCTATAGATCCAAATCACCTCATCGTTCTGATCCTTGAATTTGCCATTGCACCAATCATTAACCGATGCCAGTGCATCTAAAGTAGACCTGAGACCAATTAGATCTCCATAAAGATAATACCGTATAATTGTCGCACCCGTGGTTTGCAGCTCTCGATCCAAGCGTATGCGAATGGAATCCAAGAACACGTTGCGATTGTACGCAAGTCCAACCATAATCCCGGCGCATCCAAATGCCAAAGACGTCCATAATACTGAACGAAGAAGCTTATTTGCCAGCTTCAATGCGTTCTCCTGATAGTTTCAGAAAATATATAGGTATGTACGCCGATTGAAGATGGGGGTGTTATCAGGCTAAACTCTTTAGCGACCAACAGACTATGCTTCTGAGTTCCTAAAAAAATGACTGGACACATCTCGTCCACCTGGCGAAAAAGAGCGCTGTAAATAACTGCGCGGTCATCATCGCTTTGAGCTAGGCGAACGCGCTTAATGCGTTCATCGTACTTGTCATCAGAGAAGCGCGAAAAATTATACTGTTGATCTGAGCCTAAAAGGGGAGTCAGAAGAGCATCTGGTGAAAAATAGTCTAATCCATAGCCCCAAAGAGCTAAATCGAAGTCGCCTTTTTTGCCCCTATTCAAAAAATCTGACAAAGGCCTCTTCTTAAATTTTATTTTGTAGCCGTAGATATTCATCTGTTTTTCAATAGCTTTTAGATCGTTTGGACCAAAGACAGCGACAGAGTCAATGTAGTCCAGACTCAGAGTGTGCGTTGATTTCAATTTTTGGTTGTTGGGCAATACCTTATAAATCTTCTCGGAATTGGTATTGTCATTGAAAATGCCGGTAGTAAATGGCAATCCAACGCGTATCCGTTGTCCAATTTGGGGTATATTTTTGACGGTCTGATTAAATTTTTTCGCAAAATCACAGCGTTTCTCTTTGGTATTGAAAGCGGCCTTCTTTGTGTTGAATTGCACAATCACTATATTTAGTGAGTCGATGCTTAGCTTTTGAAATCCTTCAGGTACGTGAGTTTCTATTACAGGAAAAATAAAATCCAAGAGACCCTGTGATGCAAGGTTATAGGCAACAAAAGGAGAGCCAATTTTGACAAACTCAAGTTTTAACCCCAAATTTGCGAGTCTGTTTGTGCCGTGAGGTATGAGAACTATTCGATCGGGGGAGTGCCGTTTTATTAGATACTGATCATTAGGCATAACATCGACTGCCAAAGCAGTGCCCTTTTTAACGATGCCAAAATAGGGAGTTGCCATTGTCTGAAGTATGTCGCGAAAAGGTTCTTTTAAGTTTATTTCAAAAGAAAACTGACCGACAATTCGAACGCCACGAAGCTCGATAAATGCCTTATGTATGGATTTAACAGAATCTTCGTATCCAATAATTGAGCCAAGTGCCCAGGCCATAGAGGCGCCGTTTTTTCTTAAAACTCTATTAACAGTGTAAACAACATCAGCAGCAGTTATCTCCGAACCATCAGCAAAGTATAAGCCCCTGCGCAAATTGATTGTATATTTTCTTCCTTCATTCTGGATTGAGTGAGATAACACCGCTTCTGGCTGAAGATCATTCGTGTGATTAAAGCGATAGAGGTAGTAAAAAATCTGCCTAGACAAGAGGGCATTGCTCAAATCAAGAATTGACGCTGGATCAAAACTTTTTGAAATTGAATAAACGCCTACACGAAAAGAGGATTTATTCGAATCAGCAAACGCCTTAACTGATGACGCTTGGTTAAATGATAAAAAAGCAAAAAAAAATAACGTAAAGAGAAAATCGTTGCGAAAGATTCTATAAGTCAGCAGCAAACATCTATTTGGTTTGTAAAATAGTCCATTATTTTTAAATCGGGTATCGGAGCTATTTATATATCGCAATATGTTTGCTCGGCTCACATGCTTCTCGTGTAGGTTGTTCAGTCAAAGCATGTTTTACAAAAAATGTGCCTACGAATGGATCGCTCTATCAAACTAAGGATGTTTTGCTTCAGAATGATTGTGTTACATTTAAATTTTTTTCAGTGAGCGAACAAAAGTTAGGCGCTTCTTTAAACAGCGCCTAGAGCAGATGCTTCGGCATCCCTTTGGGGATGGCACTGAGTAGTTTCTTTGTGTAGTCGTGTTGAGGATTTTCGTATATGCCGACGGCATCGTTCATCTCGACCACCTGACCGTTGTACATAACGGCCACCTCGTCTGAGATAAATTTCACTACAGCTAAATCATGTGAAATGAATACGTAGGTTAGGTTCATCTCTTCTTGGAGATCGAGAAGAAGGTTGAGAATTTGAGCTTGAATCGACACGTCCAGGGCTGAAACCGATTCGTCGCAAATGATGAACTCGGGCTTAACAGCAAGGGCCCTCGCAATGCAGATTCTTTGCCTTTGCCCGCCAGAAAATTCATGCGGATAGCGATTGAGCATGGCTCGATCGAGGCCAACTTTTTTCATTAGTTCGCCTGCCATCTCAAGGCGCTCGCTGCGATCGGAGCCAAGGTTATGAATAATCATTGGTTCCATCAACGCGGCGCCAATGGTCATGCGAGGATTTAGCGAAGCGTAGGGGTCTTGGAAGATAATCTGCATTTTGCGACGCATAGCTCGCATTTGCTCGCGATTAAGCTTAGTTATGTCCGTGCCACTATAAATAATACTGCCGTCGGTGGGTTCAACAAGTCGCAAGATGGTTCTACCTAGGGTAGTTTTGCCGCAGCCAGATTCGCCAACGAGTCCGAGGGTGCGACCCCGACGAACATTTAAAGTCACATCGTCTACAGCCTTTACCCAGCTTTTAACATCTCCGAAAAATCCTTTTTTCAAGGGAAAATGTTTCTTCACATTTTTGATTTCAAGCAGGATCGATTGCTGCGATGAAATGTCGCGTGTCGTTTTTTGCTGCTTTAAAACTTCGATATCCAAGGTCTTTTCGCGACCATCAGGTGTCATAAAATCGCTGACTACAGGTAGACGGCGAGGATTTTTATCAAGCGAGGGCCGACAGGCGAGGAGTCCTTTTGTGTAGGGGTGCTTGGGGTTTAAAAAAATTTGATCAGATGGACCCTTTTCAACAATATCGCCCCGGTACATCACGACCACTTCATCAGCGATATCAGCAATGACGCCAAGATCGTGAGTGATGAATAAAATCGACATTCCGTATTTTTTTTGTAGATCAGCTAAGAGCTCGAGAATTTGTTTTTGAATAGTGACATCGAGAGCGGTTGTTGGCTCATCGGCTATCAAAACATCGGGCTCGCAAGCGATCGCCATAGCGATCATCACTCGCTGACGTTGGCCTCCGGACATTTCATGAGGATAGCTCTTGATACGTTCGGTGGGATTGGGAATGCCGACTTGTCTGAGTAAATCGAGGGTTTTTTCCAATGCCTGAGGTTTGGATAGTTTTTGATGTAACATAAGAGTTTCAGCAATCTGATCGCCTACGGTGAACACGGGGTTCAAGCTGGTCATAGGTTCTTGAAAGATCATCGAAACTTTGTTGCCGCGCACGGTGCGCATTTGCGATTCGCTGAGTTTTAAAAGGTCACTGCCGTTGAGAAGAATTTCTCCCGATGTCACCTTGCCCGGCGGATTCGGTATCAGGCGCATCACTGCCAATGAGGTCACACTTTTGCCTGAGCCAGATTCACCAACCAGACCGACAGTTTTGCCACGAGGGATATCAAAGGAGATGTTTTTTACTGCTTTGATGGTACCGTCATCCGTTCGAAATTCCACCGAAAGGTTACGCACCTGAATGATCGACTCAGACATGAATTCTCACTCCTTCAATCCGTCCTAAGCTAAACTTCTACCTAACGACCTTTGAGTTTTGGATCAAGGGCATCGCGTAAGGCATCGTTGAAAAGTGTAAACGCTAACACTAAGAAAAACATAAAGATAGTGGCCGCTGCTAAGCCCCACCAGACACCGCGGAACAATTCGAGTTTGGCGTCGCTTATCATCATTCCCCAACTCGGTGTGCCGGGAGCAACGCCTAAGCCCAGATAGCTCAGAATAACTTCCGACTTTACAGCCGTGACGAACAAGAGGCTAAAGTTAATCAACACCAAGTGAAATGTATTGGGCAGAATGTGAAGAAAAATTCGCCGAAAATGGCCGGCTCCTAGTGCTGCGGCGCCTTGTACATATTCACGTTCCCGATGCTTCATAAACTCACTGCGCACAATCCGGCAGTGGCTAATCCAAGAGGTAAGCCCGATAGCCAGACATAAGGTGCTTAGGCCTGGGCCCACCACAAATGAAAAGGCCACAACTAGCAAAATATAAGGAATCGTGTCCACGGTCGTGTAAAACCAAACAATGAGTTCATCGATCCACCCACCGAAGTAACCTGCTAGTGCACCAAGCACGGTACCCACCATTACGGCCAGAGCTGCGCCAAAAAAACCAACTACAAGTGAGGTTACTGTGCCGTGAACGGCTCGCGCCAAAACATCTCTGCCAAAGATATCGGTTCCTAACCAGAATTGAAATGAGGGTCCTTGATAAGCCAAGGAGTTATCAGTCGCGGCATATCCAGTGAAGATAAGGTTGGTAGCGCACAGCAAAGCCATCAACAGGTAAATTGCAATGATTGCCAAAGAGATCATGGCCATTTTGTCGCGTCTCAGTCGAATAAAGGCATCCGACCAAAGGCTGCGGCCCTGTGCGGGAGCCGATGTTGCCGCAGGAGTTACAATATTTTCAACTGCCGGTTGCGCCATTTCTCACCCCAACCTAATTTTTGGATCAACTAGTGCGTAAAGAAGGTCGCTGATGAGCTGAAAGGCCATATAAAGAAACGCACTCATAATCGTCATTGCTTTTATAACTGGAAAATCGGCTTCTTGGATCGCTTGAAAAATTAAGCCACCTAGGCCCGGAATGGAGAAAAAAGATTCAATCAATAGAGAACCGACGATTAAAAAAGGTATTTGTAGAACCACCAGGGTGATGATGGGCACCATGGCATTGCGCAAAACATGTTTCAGTAAGATAGTCCGATTCGCCAATCCCTTTGAGCGCGCGGTGCGCACGTAGTCTTGGTAAATTTCATCTAAAAATACCGTGCGAAAAAAAAGAATATAGCTGCCGAGCGAGAGTATGACCATGATCAGGATGGGCAAAATTGCATATTGCCAGCGGCCGTCCCAGGAGGGATCCCAACCTGAAATTGGAAAAATACCAATTTTGTAACTCAGTAAGTACTGACCCGCGAGCACATAAACAACAGAGCTGATTGAGGTTAAAGCAAGGCAGATCACTAGGGCCCCTTTGTCTATGAGGCTTCCTCGACGATGCGCTAGCAGCAAAGCCAAAGGTATGGTGATCAGCAGTGACAGTAAAAAACCGGGTAGCGTCACGGTTAAAGAAGGCCCAATCCCATTGAGAATCATTCGGGTAATTTCTTGTTTGGAGGACCAAGAACGTCCAAAGTTCAAAGTGAAAATCGACTTAACCAAGTCCAAGTATTGGTAATAGATAGGCTTATCTAAACCCATCTGAGTGCGCATCACTTGAATTTGTTCGGGAGTTGCGTAACGACCTGCCGCCTGAGCTGCCGGATCACCACCGGCAACGTTAAAGAGTAAAAAAGTGACAAGAGTGATCCCGAACATAATCGGGATCATGTAAAGCAGACGGCGTAGAAGGTATTTGATCATCAGAGTTTCGCCTTTAGTTCCTTCTTCTTAGTGGTATCGATACGAAGGTATTTATAATGCCCATCAATAATTTCATGAGGTTTGAGATTCAAAACCCAGCCATGAGCGAGCATATAGCCTAAGCGGTGAACCGTCGGAATCCATGGGAGTTCACGCGCAAAGATATCACGCATTTTCTTGTAAAGCCTGGTGCGCTCGGGTCCGCTCGGTAGTTTTTGTGCTTGTTCATATAAGCTATCAAAATCTTTGTTCTTGAAATTTGTATTGTTGGGACCTGGGCTTACGTTACGTCCGTAAAAAAGCTGCAACATATTTTCTGCATCTGGGTAGTCAGCGCCCCATGCAAGACCAAACATCTGTGCCTTTTTATTGCGCAGTCGATCTTGGAATTGCGGCCAAGAGTTAGTCACAATGTTGAGTTTGACACCAATTTTTTCCAACTGCTGAGCCGTATATTCAGCGAACTGACGACCAGTTGTGGACGCATTGGTGGAGTACTCAATAGGAGGTAAACCTTTACCTTCAGGAAAGCCGGCCTTCTTCAACGCCTCTTTGGCTTTCGATAAGCTATATTCTTTGCATGGAAGTTTAAATTCAGGATCGTAGCCATCCATGTCAGGTGCAATTGGGGAGTGAGCTGTCAGAACACGATCATTGTAAAATTTTTGGCTCGCAGTCTTCTGATCATAGGCGTAGCACAGTGCTTTGCGCAGCTCGGGATTTTTGCCAACAAGCGAATCCTCCATGTTAAAACCCATGTAAACAACATCTGGCCACGGATAAATAAAAAGGCGAATTCCCTTAGCACCTAGTTCTGGCTTCAGTTCTTTTTGATTCTGTACAGCCGCATCGAAACTGTCTTTAGGAATGCCAGAAAAATCGACGGCACCCTTCATCAGATTAAGCCAGCGGGGCTGATCTTCAGGCATTTCGTGAAACACTAAGCGGTCAATAAAAGGTAAGGCTTTACCTGCGTCAACTAACAGTCCAGCTTCTTTGTCTCCCGGTTCACCCTCGGTTGGATAGGATTCGCCGTGCCAGTTGGGATTTTTATTCAAAGTGACTTTGTTGCCGCGGATCCAACTTTCAAAGAGGTAGGGGCCAGTGCCTACCGGGTTGTTCATGAACTCAGCACCAAATTTTTCTATCGCCTCTCTGGGCACAACCGACGCATAAGCCATGGTGAGAACGTAGTGCAACTGGTAGTAAGGTTTTGCCAGCTTCACAACCAGTGTGTGTGTGTCGGGCGCGGATAGACCCTCGACAGGAGTGTCGTATGTGGCCTCACCTTTAGATAAACGATCACGCCACTCATTAAGACCTTTAATTTTGCCATCAAAAATCCACCAGCCTTCGGATTTAGACGCAGGATCGGCCAAACGTTTCCATGAATAAACAAAGTCTTGTGCCGTCACTTCGCGCCCTTTGCCGTTAGGAAAGGCAGTTGAGTCGTGAAAGCGCACACCTTTTTTAATTTTGAAGGTATGAGTTAATCCATCTTTAGAGACTTGAGGCAGGGCCTCAGCGAGAAGAGGAATCACAACCAAAGGGCGCTTCAAGTAATGGTACTGAAGCAGCCCTTCAAACATATTTGGCACCACCTCGTTAGTGGCTTCGTTGGAGGATTGAGCAGGATCGAGGCTGCTGAGGTTAACCCGAAGCGGGTATTGCACGGCATTCTCGGGAACATCCGAGTGTTTGGTGCAGCTCATTAATGTCGATGAAAGGGCTACAATCAGGGCGAGATTGCGTAACATTTAAGCCTCCTGGACAGAACTTTGTTGGATAGCGTTATCGGGTTACTGAAGTCAAAAGGAGAGGATTCAAGACGCACTATGTTAGAGAGCGGATAAGTGGCAAAAGTTCGTGAAAGGAATCAATTGTTTGTGAGGCCCCTTGGGCCATCAGCAAAGCACTCTCCGTGTATCCAAAATTAACGGCGACACAGCGAGAGCCTACGGCAAGAGCGCCGTGCACATCAGGTAATCCATCGCCTACGATCAGAGTGGTTTCGGGAGTTGCACCAGCTGCGGCCATAGCTCCCAGAAGAGGTTCAGGGTGGGGTTTCATATTCGCATAGCTATCCCCCCCAACAACAGCTGACCATGGATGAGTGTGAAGAGTCAGTTTTTTAAGAATGGGGAGTATAAAGCGAACACGTTTATTGGAAACGATGGCCACCTGACCATCCCATTCGCTCAGAAATTCGCGAACTCCCGGAAAAAGCTGAGGCTTGGTGAGAAACTCGCGTTCGTAGACAGCTAAAAATTCGCCCTCAATTCTGCGACGAAAGTGGTCGTCTTTATGCTCTTCCGGATACAGATCGATAATCAGTTTGCGCAGACCCATGCCGATCTCGGAACGAATGCGCTCTTCCGGCAGACTGTCAAAACCTTGAGACTCCAAATACAAGTTGGTGGCGCGGATAAGGTCGGGAGCCGTATCGACAAGAGTGCCATCAAAGTCAAAAATGACTAAATCTATGGGTGTGCGTGATTGGAACATATTTTGTCAGTCTAACACAAAGCTGGTATCTGATCACCTATGCGTGCTCAAAGATCAGAAGAAAAGTATATCAACGAAATTTTTAAACTGGATGATGAAGAATTGCTGTCGGTAAAAGCCGAGCTAGAGGCCCATAAGTTGGGATTTATGTCTATCTCGGGTCACGAAGCTCGATTACTGCAGTTTTTAATTCGCGGGTTTTGTGTTCGTAAGATTGTTGAAGTTGGCACTTTATTTGGTTACTCAGCGTTAGCTATGGCTAAAGTTTTACCCGAGGATGGTCGACTGATAACGATTGAAAAAAATCCGCAGAATTTTGCAATCGCCCAAAAATTTTTTGATTCTTCTTCAGTGGCTGAACGCATTGATGCTCGTTGTGGCGGGGGCGAGGAGATACTTGCTGAAATTGAGAAGGAAGGCCCCTTTGATATGGTTTTCATTGATGCTAATAAGTCTGGCTATATCACTTACTTGAACTGGGCCGAAAAAAATGTTCGACCCGGCGGTTTGATCGTAGGTGATAACACCTTTCTTTTTGGGGCCATGTGGGGGCAGTCGGACGACCGTGAGGCTGGTCCCAAGCAAATTCAAGTGATGAGGGAGTTTAATCAGCGCCTTGCCGATCCCTCAAAATACAATTCGATCATCATCCCCACAAGCGAGGGGATGACGATTGCTCAATTGCCTATATCTGGCCAAAGTTGCCGCCAAGAACCAATCGCCGTCGAGTCGGGTGATCTCTGACTCGAATGGCTTTCACCAGGAAGATAGGTATTTTCTAAAGCTGTCTCGGCCAGCACCTTGCCGCAAGCTTCGACAATTGAGCTGGCATCTAGGTGATGATAACGAAAAACATCAACGGGTCGTCCGCATTTGGAGTGTTTACGCACAGCCAACGTTTCTTGACGCACTCCCACAATCGAACCAATGTTGTCTAATAGTCCAATTTCACCATCGTGCACACTGACGATTGGAATTCTGCGACCAGAAATAGTGCGTAATTCGCCTGAGTCTTTAGCATCGATTGTTTTGAGATAAAGGTGAGCATTGATTTGCAAAGTTTCGCGAAGATGCCGGTAGTCATTTTGGTAAGCCAAATTGCCCAAAAGCAAATCTGGGCTGGTGACGACGATCACATTAGCATAGATACCTTTAGCCAGAAGTGTTTGCGAGGCTTTGATGGCTTCGGTGGTGGGTGATCCCATCGAGAAGATATGCACGACGTTGTCGCCCGGCTCGTAACCTACATAGCCGCGGTAGTCGATCAGGTAATAGGCCCCTTCAAGAACATCTGCGCGGACGTGTGACATGAGCTCGGCATCATTCAGCGCCTCAACCGCAGATTCATCAATGGCCCCGGGCACTTCCATTCCGGCGGGGGACAGATAAGTGTCCTCGTTGAGTCCTATCTTGAACCGTCTCTGGGTCTTGAGTAGCTGAGGCAAAGTCTTCTGGTCTATGCCACGAGTTACTCCCCGGATAATGACACCGCTGCGACCTTCGTCATTCCAGTTGAGCAGGCGGCGAATGGAATCTGTAAAAATCCAGTCTAACTCGGCTACAAAGAAGGGTTCCCAAGTGATCTGATTTGGAATCTGAAAGTCTGATTTCCAACCGTGCTGTGCACCTTCTGGTGAGAGGGTCACGCCTGAGGGAGTTCCCACGAGTACGAATGAGGATTTCCAATAAAGATTATAGAAAAGTTGATCGAGAGCCCGCTTGATGAAGAAGTCGTAAACCGTCATCAATGGTATTAAAGGAATACCCAATGTTTCGCGTATTTTGCCAAAAGATCCTACGCAGGACATGACGTTAGCTTCAGTAATGTCAAAGCGAAGGAACCGGTCTGTGACGTCTTCACCTGGCACCAAGTCAGGCACGGTTTTGTCTTTCACGCCCATTTCGGACTCTACGTCTTCGACATCGTTGGCGCTGTAGATTTTGCCGTCCATCGCTGGGTTAAGGTTTGTACTGGTACCGACATCCGGGGCCATTGACACCATCATCTCACCAGCTAACTTAAAGGCTTTTTCAGCAGACATGAGAGGTTTTTGCTTTGCCTTGAGGGCATTGGTGTCTAAAGGCGTATTTGCAATTCGGGTGAGTTTGGCGGTCAACTGCCCCAACATCCATTGAGTGTGCGGATAGTTGGCCATTTTGTAGTTGATCTCCAATGAATCACCCATTTCACCAAGCTCATTGGCCATCTTCGCAAAAAACGCTTTATTTTTAGCCTTGAGCTCATGTTGCATTTTCATGTCTGAAAAAAGTTTCTCCCCTCGGGCTTTAAGAAATTTACCCTCAGCGGAGTTGGCGTCGAACCGCGCAAAATCAAGGTCTTTCGGCATATGGCTACGCTCGGCCAATGCATCCAGCTCTTCGGACTCGGGGAGTGCTGAGTGATTGCCCGGGTTGGCGGCCATACGCAGTCCCCAACCTTTGACGGTGTGAGCGATGATCATTGTGGGGCGGTGGGTTTCTTGTTTGCTGAGATTGAAACATTCAATAAGGGTTTCAAAATCATGCCCCCCGAAATCCGCAATCGCTCCCAGCAGTTCTGTGTCAGTTAGGCTTTTGATAAATTTTTCGAGCTTGGGCATTTTTTCAAGGATGAAATCACGCGCCGATTTGCCTTCGTGTAAAAGCAAAAGCACTTGCAATTCATAATCGGCAAGTCCGCCTTCGAAAAGCTCACGGAACAGCTTGCCGCCATCCCGCTTGAAAAGCCCTTCACGTTTTTTGCCGTGACGGGCATGCAGTACTTGCCAACCGTTGGCCTCCATCATGAGCTGAATACGGTGGGCATCCGTACCATAAATCTTGTTATTGGTGATCCGGTGGCCATCCAAACTTTGGCGATTGAAGTCGACGATCCATGTTAGATTGCCAAGTTCGCGTTCGGAGAAGTCAGGGATGGCCTCGGACAGCGACCCCTCGCGGAATTCGGAGTCGCCCATGACAGCCCAGAAATGCGCAGGAGGTACGTTATATCCGTGGCGGGCGGCATACCGGTACGCCAGAGCTAAATAACCAGCATTAACAGGTGGAATTCCAACCGTGCCTGAGGGGAAAAAGTTGTGATGATCCGGATCGTAAGCGGAGTGATAGGACTGAAAGACCCACTCATCTCCCTGTGGGAAAGCCCGGAGGGAACGCATCGCCACGTTCGCCTCGTCCAAGCTCAGCCGCTGTAGGTCTTGATTGACAAGAAGATCCAAGAGGTAATTGTAGGAATGATCAGCTGGTGCAGCATGTGGCTTATTGGCAATCCAGTCGTAACCCGTTCGGGTCACCAAATGTAAAGCGCCTAGAATATGTAGAGCGCTGGAGCTTGCTGACGAATGGCCTCCGATTTTCGGGTCACCCTTCTCGACGTTTTCGCGGTTATTGGCGACATAGATCATCTTGTTCGCCAAATAATGGGCGCGGCGAGCAATGGAGTTCAAAACTTCTAGATCCAAGCCTTTGGACATGTGCTTCTCCGTGAAAAGAATAATGGCTCAATTTAGATGGGCTTTGCCGATGGGGCAAGACCTGCTTGCGGTGAAAAATTTAGACAGAGGTACTTCAGGCGAGCGTCAAGCATCTGGCGAATCTCTGGGGTCGAGACAATTTGCTTATTGCCGGCCCGAGTGACGATCAAGGGAAAGCCAAGGTGGCACGGTGCTCCTGTTGTGGTATCTACCCCCTGAAGGAAAGAATAATCGCTATCGAAGCGAACCTTTCGCCATTCCTCCTTGAGTCGCGCCCAATATTCAGCCGGAGGGCTGGGAAGCTCAACTGGCAAAACAAAGCACCCATCATCGTCAACGGCTTCTAAGCCAAAGCGAATGTTGGTTAATAAGCTGGGGTGTTGTTCATCATCATAGACGAGTTCCACATTGGCGATGCGGCTGCATTGGCGAAGCTGGGCTTCGGCAATGTTACCCGCGACAATGCAAATCACTTCTAAACCCATCTCTTGCAGTTGTTGGATGCGCTGATCGATCAAGGTTATGCCATCAGAATCACGCTCGAGCCCGAGGGGAGTTTCCTGTTCGTCACTGGTGCGGTAACCGCAGAGTAAAAGTACTTTCATTAGGCTTCCAAGACAAAATCCCAACGAATTTTAACGGTGCCATCAGATTCGACCATTCCCTTGGGAGGGTTCGGAAAGGGCGAGGCGTTTTGAAAAGCTTCTATAGCGGCAGAATCGAGGTCTTCAACTCCACTAGCGGAGAGAACATCGACGCGGATCAATTCCCCTTGGGAATTGAGAGTGACTAAAACCTGAGTCACGCGGTCTTTGGCAGAGGCGATGTTGCGCCCTTGTCGGTAAATGATTTTGACTTTTTCGCGCACTGTTGGTTCCCAGTGTTGCCTCAGGGCATCTTTAATCCGTGCATAGTAGGCATAGTAAACGAACTCTCGAGTGCTGAGAAGAGTCTGTAGGCCCGGCTGTACATCTTGAAGATAGTCATCGCTTTGTGAAGGATTGCCGTTGATATCCGCTTGAGGACCTTGGAGGCCTTGTTCAAGAGAAAATTTTGGTGTCAGATCTTTGAGAGCCGGCAATTCTCCTCTATCTGAAGGAAGAATTTTTGCCCTAGATTTGTCATTAGCTTGCTTCTTAAAATTTTTTGATCCTTCAGTCGGCTTTCCGCCGCTAGCCGTGTTGGTAAATTTGCCGGAGCGTTCGGCCCGAGTTTCTTGGATCACTTTTTGATTAAAAGCGCTAAGCAAACGTGTTTTTTTGTCGACCTCGTCGTTGATTTGCTTTTGTTGCTCAACGATTTGTTGTGTTCTCTGATTGCGCCTGGAAGCGTCCTTGGGGTCTTTCTGGGCGTCGGGGTCTAGGTAAGTCACCTCGACTTTAGACGTCGGGGGCGTGAATGGCGGTGGAGTCCAGCCTCTTGAAGCCAGCAGAATAAGGCCATGAGTAAGAGCGGAGAGTAACAAGAAAATCTTGGTGCGGCGTCGTGCATTGGATTGCGGGGTGGGTGGTGTCGCTCTCACAAGGATTAGATCGGCGTTTTGCGGCTGTCTCTTGAGAGTCCATTTCCCTCGACAGACATGATTTGGACGTGTCAAAATCTCGACTATGCGATTTGATGTGTGGGCACAGACAGACGTCGGTCTAAAGCGCGATATCAATCAGGATGCTATTCTGGTCGACCATGATTTGAACCTCTTCGTCGTTGCCGATGGAATGGGTGGTCACAAAGGTGGTGAAGTCGCCTCAGCCATAGCCGTAGAGACAGTCCAGGAGATGCTTCAGCGGCGAGTGAAAGAGGCAAAACTCTCTCCAAGAAAGGTGCTCGCAGAGGCCTATCGTGAGGCCTCTAGCCGAATCCACCACAAAAGCACTTTTGAGTCCCCAGAGTTGATGGGAATGGGCACAACGATGGTTTTATTTTGGGAACATCGAGGTCGAATCTACATTGGCAATGTCGGAGACTCGCGGGCCTACTTAATTTCGAACCGCAAAATGTGGCAACTTACCGAGGATCATTCACTCATAAACGAACAAGTTCGTGCCGGCATGATTTCAGAAGAAGACGCGCCTCATGTAGTTGGTCGCAATGTAATTACGCGAAGTGTTGGATTTGAAAAAGACGTCATGGTGGATGTGCTTGAGAGAGAGCCACAGGCAGGCGAACGTTATTTGTTGTGCTCAGACGGATTAAGCGGGTTGGTTCCATCAGAACGCTTGGCTGCGATTCTTGACAGTACGCCCCCAGAAGAAATTGTAGCTCAATGCATTAAAGAAGCTAAGGCTGCTGGTGGTGATGACAATATCTCAGTCATAGTCATCTGCCCGAAAATTGGTGGTTGACGCATATAGCTATGAACCCTAAATTGTTCCGTCCGGGTCTTAAATATTGAGATTATCGAGGGGCAATGGATAACAAAAGCTACACGATTCTAATAGCCAGCAACCGGCACGGTGAGACGCTTAAATTTACAATTCGTGCAAGCTGGCTCAAAGTATTGAGTTTTTTGGGGTTTTGCGTAGCCTTGCTAGCCGCAACCGCAACCCTGGACTATTTTGGTTTACTGCTTAAAGCCAATGAAAATCGGTTTCTGCACGCTGAAAATTCAATGCTCAAAAAGGAGTTTCAAGTTGCAGAGGAGAGGTTATCAAGCCTTGAAGCCAGTATTGAACGAATTCAAAATTTCACAAAAAAGCTGAATCTCATTACCAACATCGATGACGACGAGCGGGCACTTAAGCTTTCGCTGAGTCCGATTTCAAGAGATGGAGGGCAGGTTGAACCTATTTCTGGAACTGTAACCCGCTTGCCTTCCAGTGAGTTTATGATTCGAGAACCTCTGCCTTTGGAGCGACCATTCGCCGACGAAAAGTCAGGGGAGTTGAGCGGTACGCGTGAAGTCGCTCGCGATTATTCTTCACTTTCCGTACGCATCGATCGCGCTATGCGCCAGTCCCAACTGCGTGAGCAAGGGGTGCTTCAGCTGTGGGACACCCTTTCTGAACGGCAAAGTCTTTTGGCCGCAACTCCTTCGATCAAGCCAACACGTGGTTGGTTCACCTCACGGTTTGGATATCGGGCGGACCCATTCACTAACCGCGCAGAAATGCACGCGGGTCTGGATATGGCTGCTCCACCGGGTACTCCCGTTTACGCTCCCGCCGACGGTATTGTTTCTTATGTGGGCTACGAAGCAGGGTATGGAAAACTGGTTTCAATTGATCACGGATACGGCGTTGTGACTCGCTATGGCCACAATTCTCGAGTCTTTGTAGAGCAAGGGCAACGGGTTCGCCGCTGGGATGTGATTTCAGCGGTTGGAAATACTGGCCGATCGACGGGAGCCCACTTACATTATGAAGTTCGTATTCATGGTATAGCTGTTGATCCCTTCAACTACATCCTCACAGAATAATCGGCTTATTTTTTAATCAAAAAAAAACCCAGACTGATAAGCCTGGGTTTTTTTGTGGGAAAAGTTCCCAAATACAAAGCGTGGATTAGCGCTTTGAGAACTGTGTACTGCGACGAGCTTTATGTTTACCGTACTTTTTCCGCTCGACCATTCGGGAATCACGCGTTAACAGTCCGGCTTTCTTAAGAGTCGATCGCAGTTCTGGATTCAAAGCGACCAGAGCGCGAGCTACTCCGTGACGGATAGCTTCAGCTTGTCCAGTCACGCCACCACCCGACACAGTTACGCGAGCATCAAATTGGTTGCGTGTGTCGGTTAGAGAAAAAGGAGAAATGCACGTATTGCGCGAAATTGAAGTGGGCATGTAAGTATCTAGATCGCGACCATTGACAGTCATTTTGCCAGAACCGGCAGTTAAAAATACACGAGCCGCACTCGTTTTGCGGCGACCGGTGGCGTAAAAAACTTGAGCTTTAGCCATTTCTTCTCCCTTAAATATTCAAAGCTTCAGGACGTTGTGAGGCGTGGGTGTGATTTGGACCCTTGAACACCTTCAGTTTCTGGATCAGTCGTTTAGACAGCTTGTTCTTGGGCAGCATACCTGCAACCGCTTCACGAACGACCTGAGTTGGGTCTTTTTCGCGCATTTGCGCTGCGGAGAGCTCTTTTAGAGAACCAAAGTAGCGCGAGTGAGTGTAGAACTTTTCATCATTCCATTTGTTCCCCGACATTTCGACTTTTTCCGAATTAACCACGATGACGAAGTCTCCGGTGTCTACGTGAGGAGTGAATGTCGGCTTGTTTTTGCCGCGGATGATTTTCGCGATCTCAGTGGCCATACGGCCGAGGGTTTTTCCGGCGGCATCCACGACGTACCATTTTTGTTGAACCGCACCGGGCTGAGCGTTCCACGTTTTCATGAGCGTTATCCTTCTGGACAGATTAGAAATCAGAAGGTTTAGAGTTTTAGGCACCTATTGTCAAGCGTCCGCGGGTATTCAACGGAGTAAAGATATAGTCCGTGCGCAGGGGCAGTTGACTTGGCCGCCTGGCGGTTCAGGGCAGCAAAAATCTGGCGCATCTGCTCACGATCCCCGCCATGACGCTCCAAATACAGCATGGTTCCCACGAGATTCCTAACCATTTGCTTTAAAAAACCGTTGCCGCGTATCCGCAATTCCACAAGGTTGACCGAGCGACTATGCCAAAAACAGGTATCGATGTTCCTAACTGTTGATTTTACTGGAGTTCCTTCGTTCTGAAAGCTTTTGAAATCTTTACTCCCCAACACTTCCTCACTCAGACAGTTCAGCAATGACAAGTTTAAACGATGAGGGATGTGGAGTGCTCGCTGCCGCCAAATTGCCGACCGCACAGGATGGTTCCAAATTCTGTAGATGTAAGTTTTTCGACGCGCTGAAGCTAGAGCATGAAAATCATCTGGAGCTTCCCAGACTGCTTTTACAACTGCAGTTTCGGGGAGCAAAGCGTTGAGGCTGCGTAAAAGCTTAGTTTGATGACCCAGTCTTTTGGGGGCCTCGTAGTGAGCGACCTGGCCGATAGCATGCGTACCCGCGTCTGTGCGTCCCGAACCCACAACGCGAATGGGTGTGGAGTAAATTTGCCTGAGAACATTTTCTAATGTTCCTTGGACTGTTGTTCGTCCCGGCTGTTTTTGCCAGCCCTGAAATTGAGAACCATCATATGAAATCAGTAATCGAATGCGCATAAGATTGGGTGAGACTCTACATCATGGTCGGCGTGGCCACAATAAGGACTCAGATAACGGGAATATCTAGGCGGCTTCAAAACTCAAGCGTAAAGCCAGCATTCATGAGGTCAGCACTAAAATCAAATTTTTGATTCAGTGCTATGACATTGCGGTACTCGAGGTTGAGGTAAACGGCATTAATGCCGTACTCCCGATCAAGTTGAACGCGCGACAGATAATCGAAGTAAGTCAGATCTATGGCTAACCCACCACCAAAATAAAGTGCTGGCGAAGCCCCGAATTTTGGCGGTTTGTCGTCATCACGAAGTTCGGCAAAGGCGAACATCGAACCGCCACCTTCGGCGTAGGGAACGAACAATTGCTTATCTTTCCCTAGGTGCATCCTGTAAATAGCGCCCGCACTAATGGGAAAAGCGACAAAAGTAAACAGCTCGCGTGGAACTAAGCCGGAGTTAGTGGAGCTCACAAAGTGACCGTTGCCTTGAGCTAAGTAGACTCCGGTGCCAGCCTTGACGCCAACTTTACCGATGGGTGATCGCCAGTACTGCCATTCATAGTCGAAAAGTACCATGGGATTTTCGGTCTGATCGTAGTTTTGCTCAAAGCTACCGCTGACCTGCCCGGCCTGGTCTGGGTTTTCGAGATTTTCCGGACTGAATTTACCGAAGCGGAGGGAGGCCGCGTGTCTTTGTTCACTCAGCTCGACGCGGTAAAAATAGTGTCGGTCGCGGTTGATTCGAACTAGGCCCTTTTCGGCAAAGGGGTGAGGTACGAGCGACTGATTCGAGTGTCTTTCCCAATCGAAAATCTTGCGGCTGGGGCCGAGTTGTTGGCGACCATTGTCTTTTGTGAATGAGTGTTTTGTTCCTGTGGGCGCAGGTTCTTGTGTTTCGGATGCGGGTTCTGATTCTTGCTCGGTGGTCGTGAATTCATCGCCGGTTAAGCTCCCATCATCTTCTTCTAAAAAACCATTGTCTTCGATCTGCGGATCGAATGTGTTTTGTGCCAGACGGGCTGGAACTGAAATGTTGCTCGTGGTGGATGTGAGTGCTGACGCTGAAAGCGTCAGACAGAAGCAAAAAAACGCAGGAATAATAAAATATCCTTTAAGCACGTGCGGATCTTCTCCTCAACCAGCAGAATGCGGGGACCCAACAAACTCCTAACAACAAAAGAGTTACAAGAATTGAGGGCATTAGGCCAATTTGCAATGCCAGCCAACTCAAAGCGAGAATGGGCCAAAGAGCTGCGCGAACCGCGGGCTTCAGCCACTCATGTTCTTGAATGTAGCGTGCGGCGAGCGGCCCATACTTGTAATAGCTGTTAACAAAATCGACGCCCCATCGATAACGTAGAAGAATTTTATTGCGGAACAGACGCAAAAGTTTAAGTCGCGGCTCAAGCGAGCTGCCAACGGCCGCAGTGGCGATAAAGCAATTCATATCTTCAGTTAGAAGTCCAAGTACTTGATCGGGAGTGGCGATGTATCGACAGTCCGATGTATCCCAGGGTGTATTGTCACAAGTTCCGCTGTTGGCGGGAGGGAAAAATTGAACGATGTTGTTGGCTTCGTCGACGAGAGCGATGCGAAAGGCATAGGTTGTGCCGTTGGTTAATCCGTCGACAACGTTATTAAGTAAATTGGCGCCGTCATCCACAACACTTAGATCTTCACTTTCGAGGCCTGAGCCCGGTGCCGCGTCAGCCATTTTTGTGTCTGACATAAAAACTCGTACGGCTTTAGCTTTGGCTCCCGAATAACCCATGATTGGAAAGCCGCTCTCACCAGAGATGTCCTCCAAAAATATTTTTTCATCGCCAGGGTAGGGAGTGAATTGACTGATACCCGCGGTTCCAGCCCCTACTCCGTAGACGTTAAAATCGGTTGCGCCTGGGTCATAGATTTTAATCACGACATCCACGCTTTCCTCATTGGTGGTGTTGGCGTTGTTGCCGTCCTTATCGATGACGATGCGCAAAGTGATTGTGTTAGTGGTAGTTCCCGTAACTGAGGAGCAACTGGAGTTACCCATGGCGACGCACAAGGTGTTCCAGGTTAGACTGACGGAATTGCCGCCGTTAATGCTGTTGGTCAGTGCGAGAACTGAGTTGTCTTGTGCCTTTGTAACAATCGCATTTGCCGTGTTGCTTTCGTTCTTATTTAGGGCAAGGGTTAGCACGAGATTGTCGTAAATGCGGGTTTGATTGCATGCGCACAAAGGAGCCGTATCACAGTTCATGAGTGAGGGTTCACAGCTATTGCAGGTCGAACTGGTCGTGGCGGCGGTAGCTGAACAATCGTTTCCTGCAGCCCCACCATAAATAGTGACGGTGCCCGTCGTTGTGTAGGCTGATGCGCCTGAAACACCAGTGACACTTAACCCTAAAGCTGACGACGTCCATAACAAAAGAGGTACAGTGTTTAAGAAAAAAAATCGCCGCATACCCCATGACATCATGGGGTAGAGTTTATGTCAAAAATCCTCTCGGCGATTTGGATACCATTTAAAGCAGCCCCTTTGCGTAAATTGTCTGCCACGACCCAGAAAATCCACGATTGTGGATCGTCGAGGTCCTGATGGATGCGCCCGATTGCCACGGCATTCTTGCCACTGCAATTAAGAGCTGTGGGGTAGCTTTGGGCGGATTCGTGAACTGTGAGTCCAGCCTGACGGCCTAGGCTGCTGATGATTTGTTCCCTAGTAGCCACTGTCTTGAGCCTTACCCAAACGGCCTCGGAATGAGCGTTCCATGCGGGAATTCGAACAGTCACAGCACTCACACGTAAACTGGTTTGTCCCAAAATTTTTTTAGTTTCACGCATGATCTTTAATTCTTCTGAACAAAATCCGTTCTCATTGAATGATCCGATTTGAGGAATCGCGTTCATGGCGATTAAGTGTGGAAAGACTTGTGGATTGTGGAGTTGCTTTTTTTCGAGCCAATTTTGCAGTTGAGCAGAAAGCTCCTCTTGTCCACCACGGCCGGCGCCACTGACGGCCTGATAGGTTGCGACGTGGACAGATTCTAGACCAAAGTCTTTCATGAGGGGGTTTAGAGCTACAACTAGCTGGATCGTGGAGCAATTCGGATTGGCAATCAGAATGGGATCATTTCCTTTGGGGATTAAGTGTCCATTGACCTCGGGAACGATCAATAATTTGCTCGCATCCGTGCGAAAAGCTGCTGAGTTATCAACTGCCACCGCTCCCTCATTTACGGCCCTGGGTGCCCACTCCGCGGAAATCTCGTCTCCACTTGAGAAAAAAACAAGATCGAGACCCCGGAAGCAACCGGACTCTAAGCCAGAAATAGGAACCTGGCGGCCTGAGAACTCAAGCTTTTGTCCTTGGGAGCGCTCACTGGCGAAAAGCTTAAGCTGATGGACAGGAAAAAAGCGTTCTTCGAGAAGTTTCAGGAAAATCTCGCCGACCATTCCTGTAGCGCCGACAACGCCAACATTAAGACTGCGATTCATGTTCTTCTACAACTTCATGCAAATCCCCGTTATCGGGGGAGTAAGGTTTAATGTTGCGTGGATGACGGCTACCGAGGCGCCAAATTCCGAATACGGCGCCCAGAGTTGCATAACTCAAAAATAGAACGAAGAGTGTGGCTTCGGGGCGAATGGCTACCATGATCAGAAGAAAAACTCCACCCACGAGATATTTGAAGGGTAAGCGATGGCGGAAATCAATATCCTTAAAACTGCGGTAACGAAAATTAGACACCATCACAAAGCCCAACAGAAAAGTCATGGTGAGCAAGCCCCAGGATCGGGTGGCATCGAGCTCAAGATCCTGGAAAGCCAAAACGGAAGAGGCCACGATGCCCGCAGCCATGGGAATAGGCAAACCTTGGAAATAGGCTTTTTCGACCGAACTACTTTGCACGTTAAAACGGGCTAAACGCAAAGCTCCACAAGCCACGTAGAAAAAGCTGGCGAGCCAGCCGATGCGGCCGAAAGGTTCTAGTGACCACAAAAAAAGCATGAGACCCGGAGCCAGTCCGAAGCTGACCAAATCGCTCAGCGAATCATATTCGGCGCCAAAGCGGCTAGTGGCGTTGGTGATACGTGCCACTCGGCCATCGAGTTGATCGAAGATAGCAGCAATCACGATCGCGTAGGCGGCCCAGGTAAAGTTTCCGTTGATTGAGTAAATGATTGCGAAAAAGCCGAAGAACATATTCACCGTGGTGAGCAGGTTCGGCAATACGTAGATGTACATACCCACGCGGCGTCGAGTCGGAAGAGAGTCAACAGGTGCCTGCATTTTTACAGACCTCCAAAAATAATCATTAACCCGGTCAACAAAATTGCACTCAACACCGGGAATACAAAGTTATCATCTAGTTTGCCGATAGGCACAAGTTCTGAAAATGCACCTATTATTCCCGCCAAAAGAGAAACGATGAACAAGCGTTCCCGCATGAGATCGAAATAAATAAAAAAACCCAAAGCGAGCACAAAGCATGTGCAAAACGCTGCAAGACTGCCTTGTAGGGATTTTTGACCTATCAATTTGTCTTTGCCGAAGCGAATACCGATTTCGCTGGCCATAGGATCGGCCAACGCCACGAAAAGCAGCGTGAGGAGTACTACGTTTTTGGGAAAGGCAAACACGATGAGAGTCACACCCACGAGCATAAACGAGATGCCCGAAATTCTGTGGGTCTCGCTATCACGAATAATGCGGCGAAAAAGCCAAATAAAAAAGCGATTAAATTTAGGGATATAAAGCCTGACCACGTCGAGTGAAATCATGACAGAGGAAACTACGAGCGCCGTGGTCAACGCCTGTTTTTGAGATACAAAACAGTAAAAGGCGAACATCGCCATGACACCGCAAAAATGCCAAATGCGGCGGATCAGGTGGGCCTCATTGCGAGCTCTTAAGGACATGGCTCTATAAATGTCTCAAGTTAAGACACAGTCAAAGGATTTCAGATATTTATGTTATAATAAATGAGTTCTTGAAAGGACTCTATGGGCCCTTGGCGCGCTGCCATATTAGTCACCTTGTTGCCGCATTTTAGCCTCGCCGAAGCTCCCGACGAGGCGCAACCTTTTGGAGCGCATTATGGCTATGTTTTTGATGTGCAGGAAGAAAAAAACCGACGCGATATAGAAATGGTCATGCTGGAGCGACCTAAAGATCCGCGCAAGCCGCTGAGTGAAATCATCGTCAATGAAAAACTCACGCGCGAATTTCAACAGCAGTATCAGTATCGCTTTGGACAGACTCAAGCAGAGCAAGTGATCAACTCTCCCGGTCAGTACGACGAATACAAGTATTTCACCGATCGTAACGTCACGCTTCAACAGTACCAGACCTATCAGCGTCAATTTGCCGAGTATATGGGTCGTCGATTGACTGAGTATCACATCGATAATTGGGCCAAAAATGATCCCGATATCCGCCCCGTGTATGAATTTAAAGACAAAGTAAGTAATCTCAATATGGAAGTGCGCAAAGGCTATAAGATCCATTGGAAATACAATTTTGCAGGCCCAAGCATGGATATTCGTTTAGATAACCCCTATGAAGTTGAATCTCGAGTGCGCGTTCAGATGAATGGCGTTATTTCTAAACCTGAGGAAGTGATTTATACATTCGGCTATGGTTTTACGCCTCGAGTTCGCGGAAGTTTTGTTCACAAAAGTGAAGATGGAATTTATCAACTGGTTTTTTCGCGGCGTATGTCGCAAAGTTTGAGCGCTTCCGTTACAGCATCCAAAGACACACTGAAGGCGGGGCCGACGGTTCAGCAGGATTTGCTACTCTTAGGTTTTTCTTGGACCAATTGAGCGGCGTATGTCTCAAAGCAAGACGTTTCAATTTTAGACCTTAAGACAAAACTGGATTTTCGCTCATTCGCTCTCGACGCGATTTTGCCGATGAGCTCGTATGGATCGAAACCAGGTGCAATTGGCACTTTTAAAGATAACCTTAGTGGTGCTCATGGGCACTTCTTGGGTCTTTATTAGCTTTTTGTTTGCTACCCGGCCCGATGCCCCTGTCATTGATCCGCTGACTTCGTTAGTGCGTTTGCCCGCGAGTTTGCCGTCAGAACTTCCGCACAATGTTTTTGGTGGAGAAACACGGATCACTGAGCCCATCCGTATGGATACTTTGGAAATGCGGTGTTGGGATTTGCGCGATGCTCCTGAACGTCGAGTCAGAAGTCGCTGGGTGCGTCTCTCTGGCCGCCCGTGTTTGGGAAAACGTGATGCAGAGAAAATTTCCGTCCGTAATCTGGCCAACGGTCACACCGCCACGGTTTTTAGTGCAATGTCATCGGAGAATCTGACGACCGATTACATCCCTTTGCAACCAGGTCAAAATGAGATCCTGATCCGCATGCAAGAGAGTCCTGGGGTCGCGCTTGAGTACAAGTTCATTCTGCAGAGAGAGGCAGAGTCTACTTTTTAGATTTTGAAGGTGTGACCTTCTTGAGCATACTTTGGGCGATTTCTGAAGGATTAGGGGTTTTGAACATCCCGCGCGTCTTACGTTCTTTGATTATATCAAGGGAAACTTGAATATTAGCATCACGAATGGACTCGGCGATTCGGCGCAGCGCTGGTTTAGTACCTATTTCTGGTTGAATCTGCGCAAGAATATTTTCCAGAATAAACAGGGATGTTGCTTGAACGCTGAGTGCCGCTTTGGTGTTCTTAACATTCGCGAGAGCTTCTGACGAGATGATGGAGACAGAGTCTTCAAAGGCTGAGAAATTGACCAACTCACGACGAATCTCGGGGATGAGCTTGGCGACCATATTGTCTGAATCTGGGCGTGAATAGATGAGCCGCATGGCTTCCCGTAGATGTTCTATGGCTTCAGACTCGCCACTGTTTTCTGAGTTAGAGAGGATGTTTTGGGCCTTTTGCGTAAATACTTGAACCATTGCGAGCATTTCATCGTAGTCTTTGATCATAAGCTCGCTATATTTGTAGTTCGCTGCATGAACTGAGGAACTAAGAATTATTAGGGCCACACATAGGGCGAGCTGAAGATAATGGTTTTTCATATTTGAAATTTTACACGACCTTTGGCTTTTGTCCACGCCGCGTAAACCTAGCTATAAACTCTTTTAAATTTCGATAAGATGGCTTCTCTCTTGAATTTCTCTGTGTCAGAATGGCGGTTAGTTAACGAATTAAAAAGGAGTTCCCCTTGAAAAAGCCTTCCCTACTGTTGATGTTGGTGGCCCTGCTCTCGGCGGCCGGTTGCACTTCGAAGCAGCAACTTGAAAAAACGATACAAGAAAATCCTGATATTGTTTTTAATGCGATAAAGAACAATCCGAAGAAGTTTGTTGAAGTCGTTAACGAGGCTGTGCGCACGGCACAAGAGACGGCTCGCGAAGATGAAGCCAAAGAAGAACAAACTCGCTTAGAGGAAGAGTTTAAGAGCCCTAAGCAGCCGGTTGTTGAAGAAGGTCGCGTGATTTTTGGTAGTAAAAATGCACCAGTTACAATTATCGAATATTCTGATTTTCAGTGTCCTTACTGTGCTCGCGGTTACCAGACGGTAAAAACTATTATGCAGGATTATGGTGATAAAGTCCGGGTAGTATTCAAACACTTACCCTTGGATTTTCACCCGATGGCAATGCCTGCAGCTAAGTACTTTGAGGCTATCGCCAAGCAGGACCATAAAAAAGCTGAGAAGTTTCACGATGAGATTTTCAATAATCAACAGGGACTAAATCAGGGCGGTGAAAAGTTTCTTAAAGATATCGCCAAAAAGGTCGGTGCGGACCTAAAGAGAGTTGAAAAGGATATGAATTCCGAGGATGTGCAAAAGCGCATTGCCGCGGACATGGAAGAAGCGAAGAAATTCGAATTTTCCGGAACTCCCGGCTTCCTGATCAACGGTGTGTCGTTGAAGGGCGCTTATCCGCCTCCGGAATTCAAAAAGATCATTGATCGCCACCTCAATAAGGGCGGTTAGTGACAACGCTTTTCCCAACAATGCTGTTTTCAGACGGCCCGGGTAACCGGGCCGTTTTTTTTTGGGGTTATCTAGACTAGTTGTCAAATACTCTAAAGCCAGTGAGTCTGGCTCAAATTTCGAGCTTAGAGCTCGATAGGTAATTCGGTGGATGTGAGACAAATTCCAGATTCGGGTTGAATATCGCAGACCAATGCCCGTAAGCGAACCCCTGCGGAGTGGGCCGCGCGTAGGCGACGGCCATACTCTGGATCAATATCGTCAGCAGGAGCGAATCGGCTGCAATCTTGACGTTGAATCACAAATAGAATTTCGGCTCCAAAGCCTGATTGGCGTAAGTGAATCAAATCGGACAAATGCTTTTGTCCCCGCGTGGTCACCGCATCAGGGAACAATGCCGTACCTTGATCAGCATAAGTCACATTCTTTATTTCCACAAAATAAAGGTCCTTTTTGTTGGTGAGTTGCTCGGACGAAGGAGCCAGTGCTAGGTCAATTCGGCTCTCAGCAGATATTTTGTATTCACGGCGCAAGGCTTTGAATGGTCGCCAGTCCTCAATTAGACCAGACTCCCAGGCTTCTTGCGCGAGGAGGTTGGGTAGGTTCGTGTTCACTCCCACCCAGGACGTGGGGGTTCGCACCAGTTGCAGCGTGGCTTTCAGCTTGCGAGCAGGGTCGCAAGACTCAGTCACAACACAGTCGGCCCCCTCAAGCAGACAACCTTTTAGGCTACCGGTGTTGGGAACATGGGCGACTATGACTTCGTTTTTAAGCCTTACATCAGCGAAAAAACGTTTGTAGCGCTTCAAAAATTCGGCTGACTTTGGAGGATCTTGGAATTGCATCGGAGGAAAAGTTAAACTATTGTTTTGGATGTCTCATTCTGCATTGCGCCAATGACTTTTCCAACTCGAATGACTAAAAACATAATCAATAATTCTTTAGGAGTCCCCATGTCTGAGGTTGTAGTTAAGGCTCCTCGCAAAAGGCTGCCGAAACCTACTTGGATCAAGATGCGCGCGCCAGCCGGTGAACGCTATATGCAGTTGAAAGAAATGTTCAAAGATCTGAACCTGGCCACAGTTTGTCAGGAGGCTCAATGCCCCAACATTGGTGAGTGCTGGGGTGGGGGCACGGCCACGATCATGCTGATGGGTGAGGTTTGCACACGGGGTTGCCGTTTTTGCAATGTTAAAACTGGAAATCCAAAGGGTGTTCTTGATCCGGAAGAGCCGAGCAAGGTGGCGCATGCGGTCAGCCAAATGGGTCTTGATTATCTCGTTCTCACCAGCGTCGACCGCGATGATTTGCCAGATCAGGGTTCCCAACATTTTGCGCAGACGGTGCGTTTGTTGAAAAATCTGGATAGCAAGTTGATCATTGAAGTTCTCACTCCTGATTTCAAAGGTGAGCGCGAATGTATTGCGCAAGTCGTGGATGCTGGGCCCGATGTTTTTGCGCATAACGTGGAGACTGTAGAAAGATTAACTTCGAAAGTGCGAGATCCACGCGCGGGTTATCGGCAGTCCTTGGACGTTTTAGAATTTGTGAAGGCAAGAGACAACACTCGGTACACTAAATCATCAATCATGTTGGGCTTAGGTGAAACGGATGAAGAAGTCCGCCAATGTCTGCGCGATCTAAGATCGGTTGATTGTGATGTAGTGACTTTTGGTCAATACTTACAGCCACAAAAGCGGCATTTGCCTGTGGAGTCGTTCATTACTCCGGAGCGTTTCAAAGAGTGGCAGGCCGAAGCTGAGGGCATGGGCTTTTTGTATGTGGCTAGCGGGCCTCTAGTCCGCAGTTCTTATCGTGCCGGAGAGTTTTTTATGAAAGGTGTAATTGAAAAACGTAAAGCCGAAGGGGGCATATAAAATGGCAACTCAGAATGTAAAACTTCCCGATGTTGGTGAAGGCGTGACCGAAGGCGAGCTGGTCAAGTGGCTCGTTAATATTGGCGACAAAGTTAAGGCTGATCAACCCATCGCCGAGCTTATGACCGATAAGGCCACGGTGGAGGTCCCGACCCCTTTTGCTGGTACCGTGAAAGAATTCAAATTCAAAGAAGGTGATGTAATTCCAATTGAAACTGTTATCGCAGTGCTTGAAACGGAGGGAGCAACCGCAGCCAAGGCTGCTCCCACATCACCCAAACCAGCAGATGTTTCGATGTCAGCGGCGAAGCCAGTGGCTGCGATTGCATCTTCTGCGGTGGAGACGAGCGCGACGGGCGGAGCAGGCATGGACTTTTATCCACCGGCGGCAGAGAGCCAAGTTCTGGCAACTCCTGCCACTCGTCGGTTAGCACGTGAAACGGGCGTTGATATCAATCAATTGCAAGGATCGGGGCTCTCTGGGCGAGTGACCCGTGAAGATGTCGTTAAAGCCAAGAGCCTTAAGATCTCTGCTCCTGTAGACCAGTCCTTGCGCGCACTAACGAAAGAGATTCCACGTCCGGCAGTGGTGTCGCCGTCGGGTGCAATGGAGGAACGGATTCCGCTGAGAGGTGTGCGTAAGAAAATTGCCGAAAATCTTCAAATGGCAAAACAAATTATTCCGCATTTCACATTGATGGAAGAAGCACGTGTCGATGACCTCGTTCGTTTGCGTGCACAGGCTAAAGACGCGGCTGAAAAGTATGGCGTTAAAGTGACCTATTTGCCTTTTATCATGAAAGCACTGATTGCAACTTGCCGTGAATTTCCGATGTTCAACGCGAGTATTGATGATCAGGCTGGCGAAATTGTGCACAAGCGCTACTTCAATGTTGGCTTTGCGGCTGATACGCCGAATGGCCTGGTTGTTCCCGTTGTCAAAAATGCGGATTTCAAGACAGTTTTACAGATCTCTCAGGAGATCAACCAACTTGCAGTGAAAGCGCGAGAGGGCAAGCTGGCGCTTGAAGAAATGCGTGGCGCCACTATCACCATCACCAACATTGGAAGTGTCGGCGGCGTATACGCAACGCCGATTATTAATCATCCTGAGGTGGCGATTCTGGGTGTTTATAAGCTTCAGGACAAACCGCTTTGGAATGGTACTGAATTTGTGCGCAGTCAGGTCATGAACTTCACAATCACTTGTGATCACCGTTTGATTGACGGTGCTGTGGCGGCCAATTTTATGAAGTCGTTTGTGTCGCGTATTGAGAACCCAAGCCAGCTCATGCTGGACATGATTTAGAGGTGAATCGTGGCTGAGAAATTTGACGTTTGTGTGATTGGCGCAGGACCCGGTGGGTATGTAACCGCAATTCGGGCGGCTCAGTTGGGCAAGAAGACCTGTATTGTTGAGCGGGAGCATATGGGGGGCGTTTGTCTGAATGTTGGTTGCATACCCTCAAAGGCTATGATCACCGCCGCTCATTTTTACCACCGTATACAGCACGATGCGCCTGAGATGGGATTTAAGATTTCCTCCAATGTTAAGATTGATTTCAAACAATTACAGTCTTGGAAGCAGTCGGTGACCGCTAAGATGTCTGGCGGTGTTGCTCAGCTGCTGAAAGGTAACGGGGTGGTCGTTTTTATGGGTGACGCCACTTTCAGCTCCTCTAAATCTTTGATTGTGAAAGGTCAGGCGGGGACCACAAATATTGAAGCTGCCAACTACGTTGTTGCGACGGGTTCTAGACCCATTGAGATTCCGGGTTTTGCGGCCGACGAAAAAGATGTGCTCACCTCCACGGGAGCCTTAGCGCTCGAGGAAGGGCTATCCAGTTTGGTGGTGATCGGAGGCGGTTATATCGGTTTGGAAATAGGCTCCTACATGGCTAAGTTCGGCACTCAAGTCACCGTGGTGGAAGCTGGGCCTACTTTGCTTAACGGTGTTGCTGATCCGGATTGCGTGCAAGTTGTTGCTCGTCGGCTTAAGCGCAATGGTGTGGAAGTTCTCACTAATGCCAAAGCCAAAAGTTGGAAAAAAACGAAGGCTGGGGTTGAAGTCACTGTTGATGTGGGTGGAGAACAGAAAGTTTTGCGGGCGCAAAAGATCCTGCTGACTGTTGGCCGTAAACCCAATTCTGACCAGTTGGGTCTAAAGAATATTGGGGTGGCCATTGATGAAAAGGGTTTTATTAAAACCACTCCTCAACGCAAAACGAATATCTCTGGGATTTATGCCATTGGTGACATTGCTTGCCAGCCCATGCTGGCCCATAAAGCGAGTCATGAAGGAGTTATGGTTGCTGAGGTGATTGCTGGTCAAAACCGAGCCTATGACGCCAAAACAGTTCCAGCTGTGATTTTTGTAGATCCTGAAATTGCTTCGGCGGGCATGCTTGAAAGTGAGTGCAAAGCAAAAGGTTACAACGACCTTAAGGTTGGCAAATTTCCATTTGGTGCGAACGGCCGTGCCGTATCTATGATGGAAGCAGATGGTTTTGTTAAGGTCATTGCAGACGCAAAGACAAACTTGGTTTTAGGTGTACACATTGTTGGCCCGGAGGCCAGCAATTTGATTTCGGAGGCGGCTCTCGCTATTGAGATGGGGGCGCGTCTTGAGGATTTGGCCTTAACAATTCATCCGCATCCCACTTTAGGGGAAACCATGATGGAAGCTGCCGAAGCCGCTATGGGACACGCCATTCACATCATCCAGCGACCGCTCACGCAACGGACGAGCAACGGGCATAGGCCGCACGCATGAGAATTGAGGATTGGGGGCTCATTGATTATGGGCTCTCTTCCGCACGCCAAGTGGAGCTTGTGGACGAGATTGCGAGCGGTTCAGATGAACGAATTGTGTTGTGCACGCATCCGTCGGTAGTGACTAAAGGGAGAGCAACCACTCCAGAGGACTTAAATGGCTGGACCGGCGCTACATTTGATTCTAGCCGCGGAGGTCGAGTCACTTATCATGGACCCAGCCAAATCGTAATTTACCCTTTGATTGACTTGCGTCGTCCGCATTCGCATTTACGACAAAGAGACGTGCATGGGTATTTGCGAGTTTTGGAATCTGCCACAGTGACCGCGCTGAGAGAATTGGGGCTCATTGGTGCTCAGGCACGTACAACTCCCTTGGGAGAACTATCATTAACTGGCGTTTGGGTTGGCAGCCGTAAAATTGCCTCGATCGGAATCGCCGTGCGCAGGTGGGTCACATATCATGGAGTTGCTATTAATATTTTAAGAGATCCCGAGGCCTTCCGCGGAATAAAACCATGTGGTTTTTCGACCGACGTCATGACAAATGTTGAGTCTGAAATTGGTCGGATCGAGATGGCAGAGGCCAAGGCTGTTTTTGCTCGTAGTTTTCTATCAGCATTTTCACATGCCAAAGAGCAGTGAAAAATAATACGTTTCAACTACAAAACGTAACGTGCGATCTTGTAAGGTTTCTAACTTTTTTGTTTGGTAGGTTGACTGGCGAGCCGCGAGTTTAACACCAAAACTTTGTGCAAACATGGCCTCGAGACCGGCTTCACCATATACTCCAGAACCCATGACCACGTCTTTACTTTTGTAGTCGCTACCTTGCGCGGCCAAGGTATCCATTTTTGAGGAGTAATTGATAGTGTGATAGCCCCCTAGACCACCCCCTTCGATGTAAGGGCGAAACCAGTATTTATCGATCAATTTCATTTTTAAGCCTAAGCCAAGATCTAATATATTCGCCGTAAATTTTATATCTGTAGCTGTGTAGGTCGTGGCACTACTCAAATTTCGGTAGGAGTAATTAGCAAGTCCTTCTGCATTCAAATTGCTCAAGGTCAGAGTTAAATAAAGATTCAAAACATTAAATCCGCGTTCGATGGCAGCTGCCGCAAAAATGCCGCGATCCACTCGTAAATCATCTTGTGGGTCTTTGATTGAAAAATCTGCGAAACCGGCACCAACGCTGCCTTGTAGACCTACCGTTCCTCGCGACGGTAAGCTGGGCACTCCACGCACTTGGGCAAAAGCAATTTGTCCTAAAAATAACTGACTAGCAAAAATAAGTGCTACTATTTTCATTGAGTAATTATCGGCTATTTATGAGACACGCTGAAGTCCACTCGCCCAAAGCCGAGGCTTAAATCAAGATGAGAACTTAGTAGTTCACTTCTTATCGATGGTGATTGCGAATTTTTTAACACCACCACCTTTGACCGCATCGATAATCGAAACCACACGTCCATGTGGGACTTCTTTATCAGCAGAGATAATCGCCTGAACGTCTGGTCGTTTGCCGGCGAGTTGGTTTGCATAGGTGCCGATCGCCGCCTCGCTACTGGACTGGCCGTTGAGCAACAATGATCCATCAGCGGCAATAGTGATCGAAAGTTCAGAAGGTGTCGTCTCATCGCCGCTTCCTGCTTTGGGTAAGTTGACGTTGATCGACGGTTTCATAATGAGAGGAGTGGTCACCATAAAAATAATGAGAACGACAAGAATAATGTCAACGAAGGGTACGATATTGATGTCGGCAATAGGTTCTTCGTTGTCGCCTGAAATTTTACCAGCCACTCCGTTAGCCTTTCCTTATTCCACTTTTTGCATATGCCAGACATAAATCTTTGACGCTCTCAAGATTGAGCATGGTGCCTTTTACTTGCTTCTGGAAATAGTTGTAGGAGATGACAGCAGGAATAGCCACCATTAGACCGACAGCTGTGGCTACCAGGGCTTGCGAAATTCCGATCATCACGGCTGTCGCGTCTCCTTGCGATTGAGCGAGACCACGAAACGCGTCCATAATTCCAAAGACTGTGCCCAAAAGCCCGATAAACGGTGCGTTGGAGCCTACCGTCGCAAGAAATCCCAAGTAACGTTCGAGATTTGGGCGTTCCATGGATGCGAATGAGCTAAAAATTTCTTCCATACCATTCAGACCTTTTTCTCGCACATGGCGTAATCCATAGGCGATTGCGCGACTTTCAACAGAGCCGCGTTCACGGCCGATTTCTTCAAGCTCTGCGAGATTATTAGACTGCATCACTTCTCGTAGCCGTTCATTGATTTTGGCACTCTCTCTGCGAACGCGTCCGAGAGTAAAAAAACGTTCTAAAATAAATGCCAGCGAAAGCACGCTCAGTGCGATCAGCAACCACAAGGTGACTTCATGCGCGACTTGCGCAATAGCAAAGAAGTTTTGAGTCATTGACGAAGGCCTCCAATAGCAAATTATCTCTGGAGGGTCCTGACGCGGTCAAGGTAGGATGACAGAATGAAGCGAGCTGTCTTTTACAGTATAGGCGCCCTATTAGTGTTGTTTTTGGTGAGTTGTGATTTGCCACGGGAGAACCGGCCTTCAGTCCTTGTCGTGGCCGTTGAGGGTTTAGCCTTTGAAAAAGTAAGTTGCGAAAATGAAGAAAATCCTGCAGGTCCTGACGCGGGGGCTTTTCAGACTCTCTGTCAAGAGTCTGTGCGCTTTTCGCACGCTTACGCGCCGTCAACCATGAGTCAGGCCACTCTAGCTTCCTTGTTGACTGGTCTTTACCCCTTTGATCACGGGGTACGCCACAATGGTAGTGATTTTCTGAGTGCCCGTATGCGCACTTTGGCAGAAGGAGCTTTAGCCAATCATTACCGCACTTTTTTCATATCCGGGGGCCCGCCGATCTGGCGCAAGTCAGGACTTGCGCAGGGCTTTGAGATCTTTGAAGACAACGTAGATATTAATCCAGGCGTTTACTACCGTCCTGCTGGGGAAGTATTTCGTATTGCTGAGAATTGGATTCAGCAGGAGGTCCACGCCAGTCCGTTCCTAGGCGTGTTGTATTTGGGAGACATGCAGTTTCCTCAAATAGAAACACGCACAAAGGAGGGTGAATTTCGCGAAAAAAGCTTGGAAGCTCAGATTGCTGAGCTGGATGAGTCGATGGGCGATTTCTTTCGATGGTTGCGTGTGCGTAAACGTTGGAATTCGACCAGTATTATTCTTGCTGGTTTGAATTCTGTTAGCCCACCAAACGGCGGTGAGGTTTCTTCTCTCAATCTTAAGTCAGCGAGTGTGCAGGTGACTTTATTTATAAAACCTGCGCGTAAGGAGCGCGACAACATTATTCAGTGGGGAGTTGATCGCAATGTAAGTTTGGTTGACGTGGGGCATACACTTTTTCAGATTCTGGGTTTGGAGCCTCCTGTGTCCTCACTTCCAGCATTACAGCCAAAGAGTCTGTTGGAAGCCATTAATCAGCCTGAACCCAATTGGAATGAAGATCGACTTGTTTTGACTGAAACCGGGTGGCCCGATTGGCTCGAAGGAACTGGCGTTCGGTGGGCGATACGACAAAAACATTTTCTCTACATTCATGATCAAAATCCATTGATTTTCAACACGCTGACCGATCGATTAGAAAACTATCCCTTGAAGGTGAACGATCCTTTGTGGACTTCATTGAATGCCAGCATTTTGGGAATGCTGGAGTCTGCTCAAACGCCCATGTTTCGTGGAATGCAGGCTCATTGGCCAGAGCAGCTTTCGGTGGCGCGTGAGTTATGGATACATGGACAAGCCCCGGCCAAAGTTCAGGGCAACGAGCCTTGGGCAAAGTGGGTGCTCAGTCAAAGGTTGACGGATCGAAACTGGAGTGAAGTTAAACGCTTGTCTCGTGAAGCGGGCGATCCAGTTGGAACTTACGTGGCAGCTAGACATCTCGGTGAGCATTTGCCATTACCGCGTCATGCTTGTGTTCGCTTGCTGCTTGCAACCAAGGGAGACAAAAAGACTTTTCAGTCAGAATGTGAGGATGAACGCTTGCTGGCGTTGTACGCTTGGCGAGTGGCTAGAAGCGATGAAGAAAAAATTCAGGCACAGGATCGCTTTTTACGGCTCTATATTCAGCAGTGGCTAGATCAGCAAATTGGGCGAGCCAACTTTCTTAATGATTTGCGCTGGGACGTGGATCGCTCGTGGCCTGAGTCTCCGTCGATTGTCGACTACTTGTTAACGCTGAAGGAGTTTGAGCCTTTTGCCAAGAGACTAGTTTCTATCCTAGCCGGTAAGGAATTACGCTTCTGAAGCTGTGGCGATGTCAACGCTGTCTATAAAAACATTAGCCTCCAGCGCGGTTCGTTTTTTGAGCTTAAATGCAATTGAATATAGAGTATCTTCATCTACCGCCGTAAGGCTCGTATTGACGCGAGAGGCACGAGAGAGGGTGCATAGCTGAATCGCCTTTGGCTTCAGCATTCCAACAACCTCTATCCATTCTTCGATCGCATCGTTTTGCGTGTTGCTTGCGTCACCGCTGAAGAACAAAGACTGGATTGTAAAATCTTTGAGTTTTTTTAAACCAGCAATTAATTTTGTCATATTGATGCGAATTGAGGGGTCATTGACCTTTTGCAGTAGGATGTCATTTCCCACGTCAAGCTTGAGGACTCTTTCGTCTGCGAGATTTAGACCTGATATAACTTTTTTATTATCTAGATGTGCGCCGTTTGACAAAACGATGATTCTCTTTTGCGGAAGATGTTCGTCGCGCAATTCACAGACGGTCTTCATTGCCTCTTCAAATTCAGGGTAAAGTGTGGGCTCGCCGTTGCCAGAAATGACAATGGCATCAATGGGAATGGGCTTACGAATATACTCCTTGAAGGCGACTTTGACTTGCTCCAGGTTTGGAAACAGGTAGTCCTTGCGGATTTTGTTCATAGTCATGGCCGTCTGCCCTAAATCGCAATATATGCAGTTGTAAGAGCAAACCTTTTCCTTTCCCAGGAGGTTAATTCCGAGGGTGTTTCCAAAGCGCAATGACTGGACTGGTCCGTATACAGTTTCCATAACTTAATGATTATCCCCTCACTCGAGTCTGATTTCAATGCCGCTCAAAAGTCGAGTCTAGAGGCCTTCAGTCTAAAATTGACGTCTAAGACAGCTTCGTGACTCCCAGCCAAAAAGGAATTTCTGGATGGTGCCGAGCAAGAGTTTGGCTAATGCTGTCGAGATTTGCTTGTTCAAAAGAATGCGAGAAAACGGGGTCGGAAGCCATCGAATGGCTCAACATCACGAGGCGGTCGTTAGGTTGAGTTCGAAAGCTGGCAATATTCATATTTGTTGTTGGGTGCAAGCCAATCATATTTTGCGGCAATGGTGGTAGCAGATTTGGTGGTAAACTCATTTCGGTAGAGAGATCGATTTGAATGCTTAAAGGAATCCATGGCATTGATGCACGTACCAAATAAAGATGTGGGCTTCCCACTTGAGAGTAGGCCAACTCACCCTGCGAATGTGAAAATACTAATAGCTCAACACCGGACACATATTCGGCTTTGTTGTCTTCACGATAAATTTTGTCGTTGGCAAGCATTACAGCCACTCGCAAATTATTGGCCAGGGGAGAAAGGCAGGTGAGCTTCTGAAAGGGAGAGGTCACTTCGTCATCTTGACGAGCCGACATAACGAAATCAATGAGAGTCTCGATGACTTTTCTTGCTGCCGATCGATTTCCCCAGGGTGTAGCAATTACGCCGAACGAGCCGTCTTCTTCAATGTGTATTTCGGGAGAGGGTCTGAACAGTTTGCCACTGTAAGAACGTTCGTCAATCGCCATTAAAGCCCCTCATATTTTTGAATCTTACTTTTTGCCTTTTTGCTATATTCATCAAAAGGTAGATTTTCAGAAATGATTTTTTTCCATTTCTCAATGGCGCTTTCTACATTGCCTAAGCTCTCTTCGAGAACGCTGTCTTCATAGATAGCCTTCATTTCTTTGCGCAGGTTGTTGTGCATTTTTTCACGCATATCCTTAGCTTGCTTGTTTTTGGGCTCCTCCTGTAGAGCTTTATCACAAGCCTCCCAAGCTTCTTTGAACCGATTTTTTTCGCTCAATGAGCGGCACTGATTAAGGTGAAAATCGACCTTAACCTTTAGTTCTTTTGTTATGTTGGCAATTTGACGACGAGCCTCTTTTTTATTTGTCTCGTCGCGTGGATAATCGGTGTTAAGAAATTTTTGTAGCTCTGTGAGAGAGGCCGCCAAGCGGCCTTCTTTGTAAACATTTATGGCCCGGCGAAAATGGGCGTCGCCTGCGGCGGCACGGCTATCCTCCTTGCGCCTTTGTTCAGCTAGGAATTTAGCCTCCTCCTCGCGCATTTGAGCGGTGTGAATCAGTTCAATAACTAAAGGGTGTTCGGGTGATAAAACCATAGCTTCAGCCAGGCATTGGCGCGTGTCTTCAACGGTGGCTTGGGCAGATAGCTTGCCTTTACAAGTTTCGACATAACCAGAGATTTGTTGTTCGATCTGTTGGCGTTCGCGTTCTCGATGTTCCAAATCCTGCTGTCGGCGAACCAGTTCCAGGCCTTGTTCACAATAAGATTCCAGTTCCTTTGAGTTTTCGTGTTGGGGGATTAAGTTATGAAGCTTTGTCAGTTCAGTGAGACATAGGGCATATTTGCCTTGCACGTAGAGGCTTGTGGCCAATTTAAAAGTATCTTTGACCACGCTCTGCTGTTCTTTGTTGAGTTTGTCGTAGCTCAAGCTTGTTCCCTGGTTGGCTGGGTCGCGCACCGGTTCCTCGCTTTTTCTGGGTTCGGTAAGAACCAAAATGAGCAGAATAGGCACTAGAACAAGCAGTGCAATCCGGACCTTATTTTTCTTCCAGTTGACCTTTTTAAGATGCTTGGGTCGGAGCTTCGTCCAATGCTCAGGATAGTCTTGGTTGGCATGGGCATCTGCTCCGGGCATGAGTACTGGGGCATCGTTCCAGTAGGGTTGAGGCGGCATGGCCAGTATGGGATCAAACATGGGCACAGGCAGATTGTCGAGATGATTGGCAAATTGAGTGTCGCGAATTTCAAAACGCATTTCGATATTCATCACCCGGATTTCATCACCACTTTCGACTCGCGTGGGTTCATGAGGAGTAATTCTGCCGCCATTGATATAGGTGCCGTTGGAACTACCAAGGTCAGTGATAAAAAAACCTTCTTGAGTGCGAACGAGTTCGAAATGACGACGGCTGATGTGGGGGCTTTCAATTTGAATTTCACAGTTCGATTC
>JAYQON010000006.1:1958-62858 GCA_038144835.1 Bdellovibrionales bacterium | reverse complement strand
CCTCAGCGGCACGGGGCGCCGTCACTAAACGGGTCACTCCTTTTCCTGACGCGCCACTCTCCGAAGGCCTCAAATTTAACTATTGCAGTTCACTGCGAGCTTGCGATTCCAATGACACTGGCACACGCAAATGATGCCTGCCAGCCAAGGGTGTTTTGTTTAACCACACTCGCTCGCTCAAATGCGGATTCAAGCGCTTGGCAAGCTCAATATCGTGATTGAACCATTTCAAAAAATCGCGGGCATATTGGCTTTTACCAATTTGAATTTCCGCTCCCCGCAATTCTGGCATCACCTCCAACACACCAAAATGCTCAATGGCTGTTCTTTCGACCTCAAGTGCCGCTAAAAAACTTGCATAAAAGCTCGCAGAGGCAAAACCAAATCTCCCTTTGCGAACATCAATCAACTCAACAATATCAGTAGTTCCCATTTTCTCAGTAAGACGTTTCACGCCGGCCGGACCATGATTATAGGCGGTCACCGCCAGCGGCCAACTCTTTAACATTTCATAATTTTGACGCAATTTGCGAGCTGCCGCTCGCGTTGCACGTAAAGGATCATTGCGCTCATCAGCAGATTTATCAAGCCGCATATACATTCGAGCGGTGGACCGCATGAACTGCCAAATCCCGCTAGCTCCCACTTTCGAACGTGCTTTTAAATTGAAAGAACTTTCGACAAAAGGAAGACGAGTCAACTCTATGGGTAGTCCTTCCTGCCGAAAAATTTCCTCCATTTGACGCAAATAACGCCCAGATTGATAGATTCCGCGCATAAACTGATCACGTTCCCCTAGCTGAAAACGCAGACGTCGGCGTTGCGAAGCCAAAATAAATTTCTGGTCTTCATCTATCTGCTCAAACATTTTAAAAAGACGCCGATCCTCTCCCTCAAGACCTTCGGCGCTTTTTAGAGCATGCAGACGTTTTAATCGGCTCACGATTATTTTTTTGGCCTCGTCAACGCGCTTACGACGCATTTTTTCCTTTTGCTTTGGACTTAAATCTTCTCGCGCGGTGATGTCACTAAAGTCTAAATTTTCATATACCAAATGAACGTATTTGCTATCGTGAAGTAAACCCTGATCGGCACTGTACTTGGTGTAAACGTCTTTCCAGAATTGAACGCGTTCCCGCATCCCTTCCGGCGGCACGAAAGTCTGTGCAGTCCAGCCCAAAGCCCGCTCTTGCTTGTTATAGTCAGGTGCGACCCATTTGACCTTGGTTTCCGTTTGAGGAACTTCAACCTCTGTAGGCGACACTTCCGCGTAGGAAAACTCGCCATTGCTTTGCCTTACACTTGTTGACGAGTCTGAAAATGCGGCTCCAGTCAGCTCGCGAGCGAATGTCATAGCCATTGCCACAAACATCACGACCGCGAGTAGGTATTTCCAAGATTTAGATTTCATATCTGTTTATTGGACCAGGTCCATAGCTAAAGCGTCAAACAGACGTCTGGCAGTATCGCTTTGTCCCGCCTTGCCATTAAAAATAAAGACAAAGGCATGAGATGCACCGTCTTTTCGCCCCGCATATCCAGCCAAACCAACTACTCCAGACAGATTTCCAGTTTTTGCACGCACCCAACCTTGGGTAGCTTGACCTTTCATCCGATTGCGCAAAGTTCCATCCTGTCCTGCCAGAGGAAAAGCAGCTAACATTTCAGCAAAGGTAGGAAAGTGATGTTGAGCCTCGATCAATACTTTGACCAGATCAACGGGCTTCATACGATTGCGTCGACTAAGACCAGAAGGGTTCAAAAGGTTAAAGCTCCCACTCTTGAGACCCATTCCGAGCATGGTTTCGCGAATGAGCGTCATGCCAGCATCCAAACTGGCAGGAAACACCCCACCTTGAGCCGCCAGATTTTTGGTGAGCATTTCAGCCACGTAATTGTTAGAGAACTTCATCATGTCGGCCACATGCTGACTGACTGGTTTTGAATCCGCCTTCGCCAGCAGTACAGCATTTTTAGGCTTTGTGCCTGACTTCACCTTACCGGAGATAGAAATGCCCCTCTGTCGCATAAAGAAGGCTAGATTTTGCCCTGACCAATCGATGGGATCGTCGATATTTTTGTAGGCAACAAACTCTTTAGCCCCCTCTCCGATACTTCCACGTACAATCACTCGCTGACCAACCCGCGAAACTTCTAGGGAAGAGCCGTTCCCAGCCACTGTTTTGGCCTTATTATCGATCTTATAATAGTCAGCCAAAGGGTCCAAATAGACCCGCGGGGGTTCACCGGAACGCGTTGGCCGCACAAAAATATTGATTGAGTTCCAATTAAAAGACATCGCCCCGACGGGAGCATCGTAAGCTCTATCTACTCGTTCAGGATCACGACTAGAATCCGCACGAACACGGTCAAAATCGGTATCATCAACCAGGAGATCGCCTTCAATACGATGGATGCCCGTGCGTGTAAATTCGTTGACTAAAAACCACATCGTTTCTGATACAAAACCAGAGTCTCCTCCGCCTTTGAGAACAAGATCTCCCTGCAACACACCGTTTTTGATTTTACCCTCAGACCATAGCGAAGTCTGAAATTTAAAACTAGCCCCCAACCTTTGCAACACGCTGGTGGCCGTTGCGATCTTAGTTACTGAAGCGGGTATAAAATCTTGATTTTCATTGAGCGCGAAGATCAATTGCTGGGGTGTTTGGTTCAACTCATAAATGACAAGCCCCAGTTGCGCCTGTGGGATCGAATACTGGCGCACGGTTTTTGTTAAGCGCCCAGTGAGAGCATTGGCATTGGCATTGGCACCAGGAGTAAGCACTAACAGGTATAGAATCAAGGACCACATCATTCCCCCGATTGTTTTTGGTCAGACCCAAGTATAGCATTGGTTTTGTAAGCAAAGGGAGAAAGACTTCTGTGAAGCAACTTCTATTGGTCGCTGTGATAAGCCTGATCGCACTTTTGAGTGGCTGTAGCGGCGGCAACAAACCGACGTCTGACAACCTGATTGTAGCCCTAGCGGCTGAGCCGGCCACTCTCGATCCCCGCTACGCCACAGATGCCACCGGCATGCGAATCGGTGCTCTGATTTTCAATTCACTCGTGCGCGTCGGCGAAGGCTTTAAACCCATTCCGGATGCAGCTGAACGCTGGGAGCAAAACGGTCACAATTACACTTTTTTTCTTCGTCCCAATCTACACTTTCATAATGGAAGAGTCTTAGAGCCCGCTGATGTCGAATTTTCATTTGCATACTACCGTAGCAAGCAAAGTCCATTCGCCTCAGTGCTCGACGGAATAAAAAAAGTCGAAGTCAAAACTATCGATGGGAGAATTCGCGTCGATATCTTAGCCAGCGGCGCCGGAGATAAATTCCTGCTCAGCGATTTGCCAGCGGTCAAGTTGTTGCCAAAAGCAGAAATTGAGTCCTCGAGTACGAACTTCGCCAAGACTTTACCCGGCACTGGCCCTTTTCGCTTCTCAAAAGCCGAGCACGGCGAAATCCAGTTGGATTCCATCAGCGCAAAGATTCCACGCCTCACCTTCAAAATCGTGCGTGATGATCTTACCCGTTTCCAGAAGGTTATTAAGGGTGAAATCGATATTGCCCAAACCGATTTGCCAGTTGCAAAAATCAAAGAGCTCGAAGCGCGCTCCAAGGAATTAAGGGTCATACGCTATCCTGGTCTAGCCACAACTTATCTTCTCATTAATTTCACAGACCCGTTGCTGGGCCGCAAAGACGTGCGCAAAGCTCTCGCATACACAATTAATCGCAATGAAATAATTAAATATAAACTTTTTGATTTAGCGACTGAGGCCACATCGATTCTGACTCCCAACAACCCCTACTTTGAAAATAGCCTTGAAAACCCCAAGACTGATCCAACTTCAGCTCGCTCAATTATTGAAAAATTGGGTTGGCAGGGTCGATCTCTGATTCTTAAAACCTCAAGCACGCCCCAAGCTGTCGAGAATGGCCGAGTGATTGCTCATCAGATCAGCGCGAGCTCTCTACAAGTGCAGGTGCAAAGCTTTGAATGGGGAACTTTCTACGAGGATATTAAAAAGGGACAATTTCAGTTGGCCCTGATGCGCTGGGTAGGCACCGTGGATCCAGATATCTATAGACTGGCGTTTCATTCGAAGGAGAAGCCCCCTGGCCGCAACCGTGGAAGCTATGTAAATCCAGCACTAGACCCTCTTTTGGATAAGGCCGCATTTGAAAATGACATCCAAAAGCGCAAGCAGATCTACAGCAAAGTGCAAAAGTTGGTGCACCAAGATCTTGCCATTATCCCTCTGTGGTATGACCTGCAAGTAGCTGTCATACGCTCTGAAGTCAAAGGTTACAAACCAAGTCCAACCTCAGACTTTTGGCCCTTTACGGAGGTCAGCAAGAAGTGAAGTCCGTGCTGCCTAAACTTTTATGCGTGGACGATGAACCCAGTATTCTTAGTTCTTTAGAGCGGCTGCTAAAATCACATTTTCAGGTTCTTACCACGGGTTCCCCACACGTCGCTCTAAAACTTCTCAAACTCAACCCAGACTGTGCGGTTGTCTTGAGCGATTTTCGCATGCCAGAAATGAATGGCGTAGACTTACTAAAACAGGTTCGTTTACTTAACCCACTCACCTCCCGAGCTATACTCTCTGGTCAAATCGATTTACAGATTGTCTCCGAGGCCATAAATAATTCGGACATCCACAAACTTTTTCTCAAGCCTTGGGAGAATGAATATCTTTTTGTGCAAATGCTGGAAGCTGTCCAGTTGCACAACACGCTGAGCGAAAAAGCCCACTATGAGCACCTTTCGATTACGGATCCGGTGACTCAGCTGAGCAACCATCGTTTTTTTCAAGACCATATCCGTAAGGAATTAAATAAAGCGAAGCTTTGCAATGAAGTGGCTGCCCTAATTATCATTGATGTCGATTTTTTTAAAATTTTTAATGATCGCTTTGGACATCCAGAGGGTGATCGTCTGCTCTACGCCGTTGCTCAGCAGCTTAAGAAACTTGTTGAAAAAGAAGGAATTGTTTCTCGCTACGGCGGAGAAGAGTTCACAATCATTTTGCCAAGGTACGACTACGTTAAGGCCCTCGCATTAGCTGAACACGTGCGCTCAAATTTTGAAAAAAATCCTTTTACCGGACTAACATCCAGTCCAACCTACATCACCATCAGTGCGGGCGTCGCCGTTTTTCCCGAAAACGGAAGCGAGGCTCATCAAATCATCGATTGCGCTGATCGCGCGCTCTACCAAGCCAAAAGACAAGGACGCAATCAAGTCGTGATTGCCCCTATAGGGGGCGGCCCCCTTCGCCGATAACCTCAATGAATGAAAAAGCGTGATTGGTTGATTGTCATTGGATTAGTCATTCTTACCTGGGCCGTAGATCAGCTCACCAAAGCGTGGGCCTCAGGCAATCTGCAAAATTTGCGCTTTTATGGTCCTATCGGCCTTGTACTGCATCACAACCCGGGCGCAATACTAGGCACTTTTTCTAATCTGCCACCAATTTTACGAATTGTCTCTTTGAGCACTGGAGGTGCCTTTCTTGTTTTCATCTATGGCGCCATTCAATACTTGCTACCTTCGAGGTCGATGCCCCTGCGCACGGGAATGTCGCTTCTACTTGGGGGAATCTTAGGCAACGTCACTGATCGCGCCATAAACGGCGCCGTAGTTGACTTTCTTGTCATTGGTTCACCCTCGCTGGCTAGTCCGGCATTCAACGTTGCGGATGCCATTCAATGGGTAGGATACGCCCTGGTCGTCTATGGACTCATTCGCGATGGAAGTCTGTTTTGGCCAGACGTCAATGTACGACGAACTCTATGGATCAATCCTCGCTTTCAGCTAAAGTACTGCCTAACTATTATGGCGATCGGTTCATGTTTTGCATTGATAAGCGGTGTATTTATGTACACTTTTTTGAAAATCACTATTGATGATTTAGTAATTGGTCCCGTAAAAATGACAGAACGTCGATTTCTGATACCTTTTTTACAAACCTACGGCGTTATTTTTGTTGGCTTTATGCTGTCGCTATTTATTTTGGGCAGAATTCTCTCGCACCGAACAGCTGGACCAATTTACGCATTTGAAAATTTTTTGCGCGATTTAATGCGTGGCAAGGATCGAAAATTTCGCGTGCGAGCAGGAGATGAGTTTAAACACCTTGAAGAGCTTGCGGAGCAATTACGCCCACTTATTAATGAGGCTGTTGCAAAACGTGGCCCATTTACGGTCATGGTTGATGGCAAGCCGCTGGAACCCAACATCGAACTCCCTCAATCCGAAGATAATGAGTCATTACGATCAGAAGGCACCGATTCCGCGCACAAAATGCGCAAAGTGCTTTGATTCGTTGGCATTCACAGCCCCCAGCGGACTTCAGGCAAGTGGTTCGGATTTGACGAATATGAACCTGAGCGCCAATTAGACATGAGTTCTTCTCCATTAAACAAACTTCCACCAAGAGAAAGAATCGGCATCTCTAAGAGACGCGAAATTTTAGACCAAGAGTAAATAAGAGAACTTATTGAATCAAAAACGTCAATTGTGCGTCTAATACGTCGGTCACGCGATGGAGTACTCCATGCGTTGTATTCAGGACTACCTGGCAAGCAGGGGTTGGCATTACACACTTGAAATCCGCGCTCCACTATTGGAACTCGCGCCTTGAACAGATCGACAATCTGACTGGCCGTCTTTTGTCCCACACGATCAAAATCGGCAAATGGATTCAATCTAAAAAACACCTCTTCCCAAAAGGTGCTTCGATTTGGACTCACAAAACTGGTTTCAAATTGTTCAACTGAATAGTGAGGCATCGCATTCGCGGGCACAAAACTCACCTTTCCAAGAGCATCAAATTGTGGCCAACGCATGCGCAAAAAGCCCGCACTTTTTTCATCGGCAGAGTCCTCGAAAAAGACAAGCTCCTCAAGATCCCGAACCTCACGCGGTACCGTCGAATTTAGCGTGAGCAAAGGCACTTCCTCAGCTGTGAGACCAACATGATTCACAAACTGAGTGTGTCCAGAATCGTCATGCAGCTGAAGATGATAAGCTCCAGGGGTCAGTGCGCTTTGGGTTATCGCTATAGGGTAGCTGTCTCTCCATAGACTATGCGTGAAAGTTTGACTTAGCAAATAATTGAGTGCTGCTAAAAATCGCTGATCTTTTTCCCAAGCCTTATCTGTCGGCAAAGACTCCCATTCTGGCTTGACTGATCGGTATGAAAAAATATGACCGGTGATGAGATGATTGGCCATCGGCAAACCATGCTCCCGCGCAAAAATCCATCGGGCAGAATATACAACATCCGCGCAATCTGTCGCCAAACCATGATCTTTCCACCAATGACTATTAAGCTCAGTTTTGACCCATTCTGCAAAGCGTATTTCCCAAGCCCAACTCCATTCTTCGGTGACATTCCATAGTGTCACACCATTACTGCTTATAAGTTCAATATCCTTAAATGGTGGATGACCTAAGTCAGCGATTTGGCCAGCGGCGCGTTTGGCAATACGCTCACTGGTGAAATAAGCTTGCTGAATAAGCTCAGGCCACCCATTTTCATCCAAAGTAATTTTGTCGGTAAACCAAAGGCCATCTTGCGAGTAGAGAAACGACCAGGATTTTGCTTCTGCAACAGCTGAAACTAAACTAGCAATTATGATGAGTGTACGAATCATAGACCAAGCCTAGAAGCGACGCTCCACTTCGTCAAAATTCACCAAAGCTATTAGCATTTTTTTAGTCGAAAGACCCGCACGACCCAGACAGGAGATTGGGCATTGGCGTTAAAGACCCTGAGCGAAACGAACAGAGGAAATGTGCTGCAGAAAGTAGCGCTTTGGTTTTATGTCATCACCCTCGTTGTTGCCCTCTGTGGCAACCAAAAAGTCACCATCTGGATTACGTACGAGACCCATTGGGAAAACCTTACGTGACTGACCTGGACGAGAACCTGACTCATAAGTGATGTGAATTTCGGCTTTGTCACGTACCGCCCTTACCAAAGTCCGAAAATGCTCACGTTCGGTTAGCAAGTCGATAGAGAAGCGTTCCCATGTCAAAGGGACGCTCTGAATCGTCTGAAGGTCACTCACCTTAGCTTCGGGCCCAAGTTTTTCAAAATATTTTAAAGCCACACCAAGACAAGTTCTCGCGTCATCAAGCGCGCGGTGAGCCGAGCCCGCAGGAATTGAGAAATGCGCAGCGAGAGTGGCAAGCCGGTGATTAGAGACATTTGCATTCATATTGCGACTTAGTAGACTGGTGCAAAATACGGGATTCACGGGTAGCGGCAAGCGAGCCTTTTCAAATTCAAATGCCAGAAAACCCAAATCAAAGGGTGCATGATGCGCAACCACGATACCCCTCGAGATGAAACTGTGAAATTCAGAAATTTTTTCTTCGATGCGAGGAGCTGCCTCAACCATTTCATTGGTGATGTTGTGAATCTTTATTACTTCTTGTGACATCCTCTGAATGGGCCTTATCAGAGTTTGAAACTCCTCGATGACTCGCCCACCCTGCCATTTTACCGCTGCCATCTCACAAATTTCAGCATCCAGGGGATACTTACCCGTAGTTTCAAGATCAATCGCAATAAAGACGGCCTCGGGCCAAAAAGTTTTCAAAAGTTGCATGCTTTGATGGGGCCTAATGTAGGCCAAATGTACTTGGCATTACAAGGCGAAACTAGAAAGTTTTGTTCCGCTAGCGCTTCTCGCTTTTAGACTGGCTTTTGGACATTTTGTTAACGAAGTTGTTGTAAACATTCATCGACTCGTCATCCTTGCCCAGAATGCGGCTGAGCTTACGAGGTTTGCTTCCATCTGAACGAAGGTCTTTTTGCTTCACTAAAACTCTGATGTACCCCTCTTCAGGACGGCCATCTGAGCGACGAGCGGGTGGACTCACTTCGGCTTTCTGATGCATTGAAACGCTCTGATGCTCCAGTTTATTGTCAATTTGGCTCATGACCAAATCCAGACGACGTTCAGCCACGTTGCGAGCCAAGCCTTGGTCCTGGCCTTTTATGGTATGTAAGTAGACGCGTGAATCCACATAAATATCAGCATCTTCCATCCCAGCCGTAAATTTTGACAAACGATCCATGACTAACGCAAATGCAGCTTTGGGGCTAGCCGTACCGTCCTCAAAGAGCTTGCTCTCTGGAAGCTTAATTTCAATCGTATCCCCGCTAGCCTCAAAGCCTGAGGCATACTCGCCAAGTTCCTCACTAAGTACAGCCATCACTATATTTTTTGAACCCATTTGAAAAAAATTAGGCGTGTAATCTGTAGGCTGAGTGAATGCCTGCAGAACTTTAAGCGGCTCATTGATCAGGTCCAAAAAGATCTTCTCAATGGTGAGTTGAACTCCATAGTTCGAAAAATTGTATTCAATAATCGATGGCGTTGAAAAATAGTCTGAAACGTTCTTTTTCACCTCTGGTGTTTGATTGAGCAACCACATCAAGAGAAAAAACGCCATCAGCGCCGTCATGAAGTCAGCAAACGCTACCTTCCATGAACCCCCATGACCACCTCCGGCGACCACGGTGATTTTTTTAACAACAATGGTAGGTTTTTTATCCGCTGCCATGTTTTACGCCGCCTTCTTAGCTTCTTTCGTAGCCGTGTCCATTTCCTCAAACGTCGGGCGCACTTCAGGAAAAATCGTCCGGCGCGCAAATTCAACGCATACCAATGGAGGAGCTCCACGTTGCAAAGACACCAGCGCGGCCTTGATCACCATCAAGTACCGTCCTTCGGCATCAATGTCGTTTTTCATTTTTAAGGCGATAGGTGCAATAAAACCATAACAGGCCAAAACCCCCAGAAACGTACCAATGAGAGCCGCAGCCACCAAGCTACCGATCTTCTGCGCGCCTTGATCAAGATAATCCATGGTATGCACGATACCCAAAACCGCCGCAACGATACCTAGACCAGGAAACGCATCACCCGTGTTCTGAACAGCATGTTGAGCGGCATGTTCTTCCTCGTGCATGACCTTAATGTCTTGATCTAAAAGTTCATCGACATCGTATTGAGAAAGATCCGCCGATAGCGTGATCTTCATTGTGTCGCACAAAAAATCAACGGCATGATGATTTTTGAGAAATGTCGGATAAGCCTTAAAAATTTCAGAGGCCTCCGGTTCCTCGATGTGTTTTTCCACTGCCTGAGGGCCTTCCTTGCGGAAAATTTGAAAGAGTTGAAACATGAGCTGAAGTAATTCCGTATAATCCTTTTTACTGGGACCGCTGGCGGTAAAACCATGTAGGGCCATTTTGAAGGCCTTTTTTACGGTCGAAAGCGGGTTTCCAATCAAGAAACCACCGAGGGCCGCACCGAAGATGATCATCACCTCATAGGGCTGCCAAACCACATGGATGTGACCGCCCGCAAGGATGAACCCGCCGAACACGCACACCAATACGACTAACGCACCTACAAATCCCATTCTTCACCTCACTAAGGTTTCGGCATTCTTGCGTGGTTCTTAAAGCCCTGGTACTAAGGTCTTGTGAAAGCAGTGAATGTTTTCTTTATTCGCGGTTTGAGCACCCACGCCCATGACCACGGCAAATTAAAATTTTTAGACTTCGGCCCAGTTTACCAGCACATTGCTCGCGGCCTGAGCAAAAGGGGTATTGATTTTTATCCTGTCACCGGACTTGGCTCGGACACGATCGCTCAAATTGCCGACCGCGCACACACCTTTTTAATACATCACCCAATCTGGAAAGAGCCTGAAAGCCGTGTCCATATTTTTGGACATTCCGCAGGAGGTTTGGTGGCACGTTTGGTTTTAGAGCGCTTGCGACAGGAGGGTCGCGCCAATAAATTAACCAGCGTACTGACTCTGGCTACTCCACATGGAGGATCGCGCCTCGCAGAAATTTGTGCCGATATGCCTGATTCCCATCCCGGCTCAACTTTTATCTTGCGCACTGGTGGTTACAACATCTTAGCAAAAAAGCATTTCTTTGAAGACCTGACCGCGAAATCTGTTAACCAACTATTTGCCCACGAAGGCCGCAATGTCGATCACGTGCAAACGGGATCAATAGTCTGCTGGGCTCCGCGCAAAAAATGGTGTTTGCCTTTGCGGATAATTCATCAGCTTCCAGCGTTTAATGCCTTTAACCTCGAATCTGACGGGATTGTCGAGCGAGACACCCAACCTTTCGGACAGATAATTGCTGAAGTCGGATTGGATCACTTTCGCCAAGCCGGATTCTTTGGCGACAATAAAACCTTTACCCAAACTCTTGCGGTAGCTGCTGATTTTTTTAAATCGACGCAAAATCAATCCTAGCGGGCATTGCGTGGGCGCATAACCTCATCATCATGTGACTTTCTAGTTAACGCCAAAGCATCTTGCTCAGCAAAATTCTGATTGAGCTTCTGTCTTTGCAGAAACGCCAGTTCCTCGAGACGTTGGCGGGGTTCGCGCCGATGAACGCTGAACAATTCTCCGCGCCATTGACGGAGAGCACGCGCCGCCAAAACTGAACCAAGAGTTTTACCCACTAATCCATCCCAACAGCTCAAGCCCGAGTCAGAAAACTTAATCTGATAACACCTAGATTTTTCTTCATCACTGGCCTGCCCGCGTTCAAGCTCTCGAATATGTTCGTCCAGTTCGCGCATAAAAAGCAATCCACGCTCAGACCTCATTAATTCTGACAGATCAGCCCCAGATCCAAATTGCCGCGCAACGCGCGAGTACAAGCAATCCTTAAAGTGCCAGAGCAAAACTTCCATCTCTCGCTTGCCATCTAATATCTGAGAATTGAAATCCTTCCGACTTTGCAAAAACTTGGGCATATGGGCGAGAATTTGCGTGCGACCACCGGCCAGAAATTTCTCAAAATAAAGGACTCTCGGAAGCTCCTCCCGCCTCAGACCTTTAAGTCTTTGAATGAGAGAAATGCGACCGACTTCAATAGCCTTTGCTACTTTTGCCTGAGGCATATTTTCGAGAGTGCAGGTTTGCGGACCAGCGCCATAAGCAGCTGATGCGGTAGAAATCAGAATAAAGAATAAAAACACTCTCATATTCTGGGTACAATGCAACCCTGAGGCACATTACCCAAAAAACTATAGCATTTCTGCACAAACTAAATCATCAAGTGCCGATTTAGGGACCTAGTTGACCAAAAAATAGACGGCGCCGAACTCACAAAGATCCATGGCTGGGATTAGGCCCTAACGACACCCCACGAGCGTCTGCAATGAGCTTGCGATTCAACAAAATATTGAGAGTACCAATGGGCCCAGCAACGGGCAAAGCTCGCTCAAGATTATAAAGCCAACTATAATAAAAGGGGTGCCTCTGGCTTTCGGGCTTTACCACCGCATCGATCAAATCAAGCACCTTGGTGGCACAGTTGTTCTTTAAAAGACTATATTTTTCCCTAAAACTTTCAAAATCCAGCACGGATAGACTGGCCTTAAGCAGTTCTACCTTCTGGTGAAAACTGAGTTGGAGAGGATACAGACGGACTGGATGCTTCAGCTTTTTTACCGACCAATTCACCAATTCAGTTTTGGAAATTGCTCGAATACCTAAAGGATATCTCTCTAAATACGCGTCAAACAGATTGTATCTTCCCTCGCGTGGTGGAACGCCCTCAGGAGACACGACAACTTCTTTGATTTTCATACTGATTGGCGTTTTTGATTTTTCTTGATTGCGCAGAACAACTGGAGATTTCTGTTCAAAATCAAAAACTAAAAAGACATGAAAAATTCCTGGCATAAACTCTTCAAAACCGATCCACGCACTCTCTACTGAATAGATGGGCAATTCAGCTCTCCAAAAGCTATCTTGGTGTTTTAAGTTAGTGATCACAACTCTATCTTTTTGATGGTTCAGATCACCACTTCTAAGAGAAAGGGTAGAAGACTTTCTGTAATGACAGGAATCAACACAATAACCAAGATAATAGCCAAAATTAATTTGGCTTGGTCCTACTAAATCCTTATTTTCATTGGGCTTGCACGCACAATCAATGGCAGGCACAGCCAGCTGAACTGCCCCTTGCGCTAAGGGAGTCATAAAACAAGCAAGCAGCATCACGCTGAAAAAGACCTTTTGACTAGCAATGTACTTAGCGAAATTTACACCCAACATCGCGCCGCTGGTTTAGCACAATTCTGTTTTCAAAGCATCAAACTAATGTACCTCATTACAACCCACAGAAGTCTTTGACAGGCTCAAAAAATCACGCTCCCATTATCGATATATGCCAACTCGATTCAAAAAGGGGCATATCACCAACTTCATATCAAAAACTGCAACCAGCGAGGAGCCAATGGGATATGCGGTTTTTTTCAGACTGATTCTTGTTTTATTTGCGAGCTATTCAGTCGTTTTATCGATACTAAATGCACTTACTTTTACTGTATCCACGGATATTTATCTTGTCTCTTATCTTGCCTTGATCACGACCGCATTTACCCTCAGCGCCCTCGACCTTGGCAAAATGGAGATGAAACCCAAGCTAAAAAGCCGAGCCTCTATGCGCCATCTTGCCTTTGGAGCACTCGGACTCATTGTCATTTTAGCTCTCGTCTGGCGATTTCGTCTACTGCCCTTAAAAGGCCTCACTTTGTGGATGGATGAGGAGTATCAGTTTTATCCAATAATCGCATGGGTTAAGCAAAGCCACATCGTCGCTTCAGCGGCCTCTCAACAACAGCCGCCTTTAGATTATATTTTTTCGTGGGGTGCCAAGTATTTCTTGGGCGAAATGGAGTGGGTCGTCCGCTTGCACGCCAATATTTTTGGTGGACTCAGCGTATGGCTATTTTTTCACCTTTTAAGGGCTTTTAAAGTCGACTCTTTTCTTGCCGCAAGCGCCACATTTGTTTTTTTATTTCATCCAGTACTCGCTTGGTACAATGTCGAAGCTCGCCCAATTTCATTGAGCGCCTTCAGCTTTATTCTTTATCTGTATTTTTTTTGGGAATTTCTTAATAACCCAAGGGCTAACGCCAAAAGTTTATTGGCCTCTGGATTGCTATTGCAAATGGCCACTGGACTACAACCAATCGTCGCCGTGTGTGCACTAGCAATAGCAGTCACACCAATATGGTTCACAAAAAACAAGGACCGAGTCCTTAAAGTTTGGCTCATCACGAGCACGTCTTTATTGCTATCAACACCAATTTTTTATCAGATTTATACACTCTCAAAAAAATGGAATCAATTTTATGAGGAAAGCTATTATTCTTTAATTTTTGAAGCGCTCAGCAATTTTGGTTGGATTGAAATTCGCAGCTATCTCGATATTTTCGAACAATATCAATTTCTGATTGCGGCGCTCATCGGCCTTTTAGGCGTTGGAGCCTGGCTCTCATTAAAGAAAAAGAGCGAACAGCGTCTTTTGGTAATCAGTATTGTAGGATGTCTATTTTTTATGGGGTTCGCACTATTATTTGAGTCCGTCTACGCAGTCATTAACTGGGAACTGCATGCGAGATATTATATTCTCATTGTGCCTGGGCTACTTTTCTTTATCTTTGTTGCCCTCCAAGAGGCTGCAAATATTCGCGGCACCTTCGGTCACCGTCTGACAAAATTTTTTTCTATCTTAATTGTATTGACGGGCTGCCTGACTGGCTATGAGAAGAGCTTTGCCAATTATGCCAATAAAAAGCGTGCAACAATGATCCCTTGGAAATCGATTTATTCATTGATCCAAATCAAATCTCAAAATGCAGTGATGTTTAACGTTCCTGTCCTAACAGCCAATATTGGACTTTACGGTAACGTCATGGACAGAATTTATAATAGCAATCCAGACCAAGTCAGTGTGGAGTCCACCATTTATACGCAAAGACTTGAGGGCAAGCGCCACTTTAAGCTCGTTCGAATTCCCAAAGATAGGCTAGAACAACTCACCGACACTTACATCTATGTTTCGATGCGCTCCACTGAATTTACCTCACGTCTAATTCATGCAGCTAATTCCGTAGGTTTTGTCGAATTCTTCAGACACAATTTAGCCTTGGTTTTTAGAAAGCCAAACGACTCGGCGCCCAGCAAGTCTCTGCATGAATTCATGAGTCAGGTGGCCAATGATCTTGGTACTGCTCCAGAGGCTTTTTTCCTTCACGAATCCCTCGCTCAGTTTCAATTGGCAAACCAGCAGTGGAGTGAAGCTAACTCTTCATTAAAATTTGCTCAAAAGAGCCTCGAGCGAACGGAATTTGGTCAAGAACAGCACTTGCTCGTGAGGTCCTTGAATCATTGGCTTAAGATTAGCTGGGAGAAAATTCCCGATATTTTGCGCACATCGAAAAATTTGATGAATGCGACCGAACCAAACTTAAGCAAAAAATCTTTCTAGATCCTCGTTCAATCCCGCTCGACCCGACCATCGATCGTCCAAATAAATTCGGCACCAGGCCTCAAGGCTCATCAAGGTGAAAATTCGATAACCATTGTCGCGAAGCTCAATAATTTCATGGTCCTTGTTGCGAAACTGCAAAAAACCTTCAAATAATTCATTCAAACCTTCCTCTTGAAACCATCCTCTATTCAGTAGGGAATTCTTGAGGTTCCCTAAAAGCTCTTTGCGTGGCTTTAGAAGCCGATGCCATGGCATATCAAAACTTCGATTGTAAATTTCGCCTTGCTCAAAATGACGTTTTAAAGCCATTTTGTGAAACATACGATTGGTTTTCTTGCTGTTACTCAATCTGTGCAATGTCGTTCCACCATTCACCCAGTGCCGGGGCAAAGAGGTTATCAAATCAACGACATCTTTGGTGAGACTAGGCAAAAAGAATGGCAGACCAAAGTAATTCAGGCTTTTGCTCTGAGAAAAAGATTGATAGGTAAAAAAAGCATTAAAGAGTTTGCCTTCGATAAGAGCTTCGTCAAAATTTTCGGCATTAAAAGGCACTTCGTAAGAAGGAACAGAATAATCAACATTAACCACTTCGGGTCGAAAAACTCGGTTCTGCCAGCGTTGATCAAAGTGACGATAGGTGCATAAATGCAGCATAAAATGCTGATAAAAATCTGGTCGGGCAAAGAGTCCCAAAACGTGCTCGAGCTCCCATAGCCTTTCCCAACCTAAAACTTTCGCTACGCCACGACTCATACGGTGCACGCTCTTGCGGCCCATCAAGGGAAGGTACTTGATATAGCGGTGCACCTCAGCTACCGGATGGTATTCGGCCCAGAGAGTATCTCCCCCATCGCCCCCAAACATACAATCCACAACACGAGAGGCCTGATCAGCCAAGCAATGCAGAGGCAGCGTGGAGCCGACAACAGGCTCTTCACAAGCCTGTATCAATGAAACCAACGCATTCAAATTATCTGGTCGAAAGGGTACACAATGATGAATGGATCCGGTTTTGCGAGCAATATTGGCGGCACTTGATTCTTCGCTGAAATTCCAATCGGGAAACGTCACCGTAAAGGCATGTACGGGTTTCGCAAAACATTGCGCGGCATGGTGCAAAACGAAAGAAGTGTCATGACCGCCACTAAGTAAACAGCCCAACTCCTTTGGTTGAGATTGATCTAAATAATCGGCAATTCCTTGGCGAAAACGACTTTCATAAAGATCCAGATGATCTTCAAGATTGGCGAATTGTCGCCGCCGAAATTGCAAGTGGCCTTCCCATAAATTAGCGACTTTTATGCCCTCTGGCTGAGCATGGATATAATGTGCCGGCAAAAGTTTTTTGACTCCGTCCAGTTGCGTTTGATCAGACCAGGTAAATCCATTAGCCAGGAAAGATCTCACACTGCCAAAATGGACTTTTCGGGAGATCGGAAAGGTTCTGAGGAGATCTTGAAGGTGCTTTGAAAAATAAACTCCTTGCCCATCGATAAAATAATAGAGCTGGAAAGCATCAATAAAATTATTGAACAAAAACAATGACTGATCAGATTGGCGATAGATCGTTATAAAAAAAGATCCCTCGAGGTCCCTAACAAAGCGCGGTCCCTTCAAGCAAAACATATCATATACATATCGTTCTGGTTCAGGTTGGCCACGCAAATAGCCAGAACATCCGATTGCGATATCACCGTAAATTTTAATATCGCATCCAAAAATCTGGCAATGCGATTGATCCAATGCCAGTGAACTGGTTTTAAGACTTGCTTTGAGTGAATTGAATACCGGTGCTTCTCTTGGCTTTGTGCAATAAAATCCGATCATCTTGGCTAAAAAATCTAACGTCCTAAATTAAATCTGTCAGTGCTTTTTTCTCAACGTGCTGCCACGACTCCCACTTTAAACTCCGCGCCTCGCGCCGAAAATGAGCTGATTTCACCCTCAATTCGATCGTCACTAAAACAGCCGTCAAAAATGCAAAAGTTGTGACTGCTAGTCGAAGCCTTTCGACGCGAATTCGTCCAACGGTGCTCATGGCCGGGAAAAGTCATACTGTGAATCGAACTCGATGTGAGCTCAAAAGTCGGATAACCCAGCTGGGCGGCCTCGATGGATTGCACTTCAGAAAAATGCACATCTCCACCAGCAAAACAAAATAACCCGTCACTTGCACGTAAACGCATCAAAAAATTATTAAAATCATCATCGAATTGACCTTCAAATGAATCCTTTTGCGTATAGCCACCAAAAAACATGGATCCATTTAGTAAAAAAGAAGCGCGCGGTCTTATTTGGCTAAACAGCCATTTTTCTTGCAAAGAGCCAAACATTTTGGCCCCGCTCACACGTGAATCATCACGAAAATAACGGCCGTCCAAAAGATAAAAATCTGCACCAAAGGCAGAAAATTGGCGTGCTATCCCCGGTCCGCGACTCAGACCTTGCGACTCAGATTGCGCAAAAAAGGTTTCGAAGACCCTCACGGACTCTTGTTTGTGTGGATAGGACCGACCTAAATTATTGCCACCAAAATCGTGATCGTCCCAAATAGCAACGACCGGGGTTAACCGCCTCTGAAAATAGAAAGCAACCCTTTGCCGAGTTTCCACGTAGCGATCCCACAACTGTTTGCCATCAGCAATTTTTTTCCTGATCCAGGAGAGCCGATCAGCGTAAACATTATCTCCCAGAAAAAAAATCAGTTCTGGCTTCTGTGTCTCCAATTGAAGCCATACATCATCGCGGTGAAGCAGATCCAAAGCACATGACAAAAAAGCCAACCGCGTTTGGCGTGAAGAGAGATCCAAAGCAGAAAACTCACGTTGGTCGACGACGAATCCTTCGGTATTTCTGACACTTAAAATATAATTTCGGCCCAGTCTCAGATTAGAAACCGTGATCTTGTGCACGCAGAGATCGGAAAATTCACGACTATGAATCTCTTGTTGCAACTCTAAAAGCTCGGAATGGCCATTCTCTGTGATCTCAATCGACCAAACACCTCTCTTGGGCAATAGAAGTGAAAACTGAGCGCTGACTTCATTCGTGAAGCCCTGAAGAATAGAAAATCCTTTTTTTTCTTCTTCCCGATAAAGCCAAGAATCTGTGTCTAAACTGCGGGCGTGCGCAGACACTCCTGAAGCCATCAGCATGGCTAAAAAATCGCGACGACGAATTGACTCCATTGCCCCCCCAATGTTGGCTTGAAAAGCTAATGGGAAGATTCAACAATTTCAATAATCAGCGTGCAGCGCGATGCGCTATCAGATTTTTTTCAGACGCGCCAATTCATGTAGAGCCTCTTTCAGCTCATTGCGCGCGTTCATCAACTGCAACTCCTGCTCGCTGATGACTCGTTGGAGCTGCTGCATACGTAATTCGAAGGACTGCACCAACTGGGCATGGCGATCGACCATTTCCTTTATAGCATTTTCAGATACTTTACGCTCGTTCACACGACTAATCACTTGCGCCAGCTTTGCATTGATGTCGTTGAATCCATTTTGAACCATTTCTCCGTGACGTTGAAAATGTCCCTGCACTCGCTCAAAACGCTGTTTATTCTGCTTAACAACTTCTTCTGTCTTTGTATTCATGACCTCGACGCGGGACTCAAACTCCTTAAGACGCTTCGAAAGGGCTTCGACGTGCAAATGCAACACTCGCAGCTCATCGGCTTTGGCAAAAGCCGGTGACGCCACCGAAGTTGGTGACTCTTCCACTCGCCCACCTACGCCAAACAAATCACGGTTGAGTTCACGTGCCATTAAGTCTCCCCTTTTTTCAAGTGGACGAAGTCGAGTGTTCCACTCTATCGTTAAATTATGACACCAGTGAGTCAGTTCGCCCAGTATCTTTTAAAACTTGATCCGCAACGAAATCAGGCTCGATTCACGCTCTATAATTTTTTAAAACATTTCATGGAGCCCAGCGTCCCTTTTGCACCCGAGGTGATAGAGGCATTTTACGCTCGTGTACTGCAGTTTGATCACTGGCGCCAAGAGGCTCAGCATCTCAGCACGACAGTTCGTGGTGATCTACTCAGTTACCTCAAACAGTACACCGTGGGTAACGAAGCTGATGCCTGGCGCGACCTACGACATCCCGACACTCTTCAAATCGTGGACATCAAACTGCAGCAAGACAGCGAGGATCTGGCACTCGCCGAACATCAACCTAGACAAAAGTCTGGGGATCAAATCAAAGTCGTCAAAATGGATGACGGGCGAGTTATGGTGATTTTACTCGCTCCCAGTGGTGGCCTCGAAGTGAAGGTGTATCCGGCCATGGCTGTGGTCCGCGGTCCCCGCCTGCACCTCGTAACTCCCGTCACACACTTACAGTATTCGGCAGAGCTTGAATTGATGCCTCACGTGCGCCAGGTTCTTGAAGGCAGCCTAATGACCACTCACTGTTTTCATGTGGATAGTGAGGGGACTCACGGTCTGGTCACGCGCGGCTACACCTTTCAAAAGTTTGAAACCTTTATCCGAGCTAAACTCAGTGAGACCCAGGATTTGTTTCACTCTCTCAAAAAAACTGAACGCTATTTTATCAATCCGCAAAGTGATCCGTACTACCAGGAACTGGTGTCTCGTCTCGAACGCGGCAACCGTTTACTCAACCATCCCACTCCCGACAACCTGGCCGAGGCTGAAAAAGCTCTCAATAAAGGCCGTTTGTGGCTGAAAAACATCTTTCCCAATGACAGACTGCTAACCCTTTTGGTAACCCATCTTGATTATGGGATTAACCAAAGACGCCAAGGCCAACAGTACCCGTCTGAACAAGTATCTCGCAGAATGCGGGATCGCTTCGCGCCGTAAAGCGGACGAATTGATCGCCAAAGGGCACGTCCAGGTCAACGGCAAAACAGTCTATGAGCTCGGCGTTCGCATAGAACCCGGTGTTGATCGCGTCACTGTGGACGGTAAGCCCATTCGCCAAGAATCCCGAAAAATTTACGTTGTCTTTTACAAGCCCGAAAATGTGCTTACCACCATGGAGGACCCGGAGGGTCGTCCCACCGTCGCTGACTTCATGGAAAAACTTCCCGTTCGCGTCTTTCCCGTAGGCCGGTTGGACTGGGACACTGAAGGCCTGCTATTACTCACCAATGACGGCGATTTCGCTCAGAGAGTGGCTCATCCACGCGAAGAGATCCCCAAAACATACCTAGCTAAGCTCGACGGTCGCCCCAGTGATGAGCAGTTAAATAAGCTCTTGCGAGGCGTGACAATCCCTGGAGGCAAGGTCAAAGCCCTTCATCTCGAGAGAGTCAAAATCGGCGATTCCCGACAGTACGATTGGATCAAAATCGTCATTGGTGAGGGTAAAAACCGCCAAGTGCGCCATATGTTCAATAAGATCGGCTACGATGTTAAAAAGCTCAAGCGAGTAGCCATCGGTCTGCTGACTTTGGGAGGCCTGCAAAAAGGCGAATATGCCTTTCTAGATGAAGGCGCCTTGGCAAAAATTTTCCGCAAACGCAAAGAAGACCATCTGGTAGGGCGCAAAGGGTCTGGACGCGGAAGCAAAACAGGCACTAAATCCAGCTCTAAAGGGGTAAAAGCCACGCCCAAGGCTGGCAAACATCAGCCTAAACGATCTTTTCGTTAAAGAAATTCAATAGCTCGAAGCCGTTCTTTGTTGACCACCGCCACTGGGTTGACAGTCGAAACTTTGGATATGCGCATGATCTTCATGAGTACCTAGGTCTCCACCGGCGAACATATTGCCTTCTTCGTGATCACGATAAATCACTTTCATTGTGTTCTGTGTTTCATTGGCCATACATTTAGCAAAATACATGTACTCTTCTGGATTTTGTTGAGGATCCGCGCTCGAACCACCACAGATAATTTTGCCCACGTCGATCGCTTGAGCGGGATTGTTCTTATGACAGGAGTTCTTAGCCCCATAGTTGGCATCTGGATGCCGACTTGTACCCATATTCACCAAGCGGCAGTCAGCACTATTCCCTAGTGCCTTTTGAGCACAGATCGTAAAGTTTTCAACAAAAACACGCTTGAGTTCTTCATCAAGGTCAGTGAGCTCTTCAGGGCTGATTTCTTTTCCACCCTCTGAATGTCCACCTTCAGCGAGGCTCATTGGAGCAGACAAAGCTAAACATATAAACGTTACCAGGCTTGACAAGATTTTTAAGGTCATCGGCAAGTTACCTCCGTCCCACCCTTTCATACTTCAAGACGCAGGCCAGCCTCTCTGGTCACCCTTGATCGCTCGCCGACCCAGTTATCAACAGGCGTAAAATGCCCTGACTCTTGTCAAATCCTTAGAGTCTCGATCTGAGACGTATCTGTTAATCTTCGGTACCCAGTGGCGTTGCGGGAACTTCCTGCAGGCGCTTGAATTCATTGATTTCTCCAGTGACCGCCTTACTTGCCTTGGGCCGTTCGGAGAATTTTTTTGAATAGAGCCGAAACTGCTCATTGAACTCATTCTGCCGTTCACGCATATACGAATTAAAGTCTTTGGATTCGGCACTGAGTTCAGACTCGAAATTCATCCTACGCTCCCGTTCTTCAGTGGCGAACCGCTGCCGTTCTTTTTCTTGGCCGGCAAAAAACTCGCGATTCTGTTTTGAATCACGTTTACGCCTAAAAAAAATATCGCGCTTAGACTTTTGAGCAGCAAAAAAATCCTCTCGCCGACGAGTCTCCTGAGTTCTAAATTCATCCCTCAACTTCTGTGTTTTCTGACGAAATGCCGTTCGTCGCTTTTGGACTAAAAATTGAAACTTCTGCCGCAAAAGATGAGGCTGCTCAGTACTCTGGCCCATCAATTTGAGCTGCAGAGCCAATTCGTCATTTTCTTTTTGCTTTTCGGCTGGGATTTCCCTGCGCAAATCAGCCAATTTCTCTCGATCCTCTGCAAGAGATGCCTCTTGACTCAGCTCAGCTTGGATTTGCTGACGATCTTGCTCACGCTGACTTTTAGCTGAAGGTCGTAAAAGAGCACATGAAACCAAAGTGCTAAGAGCAACCAGAATCAGAATCATATTTCTTTTCATAGTCTCAGAATAAGCCGCAACAGCACCGTCCTGTAGGGGACCTAAGTCGTGATTTAATCAGAAACTGGCCTACCTCTCTGGTGCTCATTGGTCGCATTGACCGGACCTCTGATTCCAAGCGAAAAATCACAATCAGCTAATGCTTTAGGCTTAAGCTTTCAAACATCCGGGATGCAGTTTCTAACTTCAACGGGGACGACGCAAGGACCTCTGTATTTCACGGTCCGCTTCGCGGCTTTTAATAGTTTGCCGCTTATCACCTTTTTTCTTACCTCGTCCAAGCCCAAGTTCAATTTTTGCTAATCCCTTTTTGAAGTAAATTTTTAAGGGAACGCAAGTGAGACCTTTCTCAGTGATCGCCGCGTGGATTTTTTCAAGTTCGTGACCATGCAGCAACAGCTTGCGCAAACGCTCTGGCTCATGATTGTTGTAACTCGAGGCCATATAAACCGGAATATGAGCATTTTGAAGAAAAGCTTCACTCCCCCTAAAAGCCACATATGCGTCTTTTAAAGTACACCCATTCGTTCGTAATGATTTCACTTCGCTACCTGTGAGCGCTAAGCCAGCTTCATAGGTCTCGAGGATTTCAAAATCAAAGCGAGCTTTCTTGTTTTCATTGATGATCTTTATGCCCATAAACCTTCTCGAAAAGTGCCTGAAATTGAGCCACTGAAAGTTCCTCTGCCCGAACTTTATCGCTCAAGCCCAACTCTTGCAGCCACATCGGCAGACATTCAGCTCTGGACTTATCCATCACGGATTTAAGATTTTTCAACAAAAACTTGCGCCGGAAAGCGAACGCACCTTTTAGAAACGTCAAATAACGGTGCCCAAAGCCGGGGTCCGGCAGTCTTTCAAAAGCAAGTACACGGCTAGCCACTTTGGGTGCGGGATAAAAATCTCGTGGAGCAGCATCAACCACACGGCTAATTTTAAAATATGACTGGGCCATGACTGACAGTAGGCCATATTCGGCAGTCCTGGGAGCCGCCATGAGCTTTTGTGCCACTTCCTTTTGAAACATCAAAACCATATATTGCAAATTCATTGGTCCTAAACAACGGTCCACTACCAAGTGCGTTGATATTTGATAGGGAAGATTGCTTACCAATAATGAATTGGGCCTAAGATTCAGAAGATCCCAGTTAAGCCGAATGGCATCATGTTCAATGACGCTAAGACCCCGACCGTTCCAATACTTCACCAAATCAGGATCTATTTCGATGAGAAGTGGTCGCAAGGAGTTTGCGAGTAAGGGTTCTGTGAGAGCTCCAAGCCCTGGGCCAATTTCCACCAGATCAGTGAAAGCTCGATTCTTTACTTCGTAAATAATTTTACTGATGACCGATGGACTCACCAGAAAGTTCTGACCAAAGGCTTTCTTAGGTGACAAACCCATGGCCTCTAGGCGCGCTTTTAGGTCAAAAACCATGCTCACGGGGAGCGCCAATCCCCAGGCAACGAACTGGCACTGGGAGATAAATCTTGACCCGCCAGTTCTCCCGCCTTGATCTTATATAGGCCAGCAAGACCAATCATCGCGGCATTATCTGTGCAGTATTTCAAGGGAGGCAAAGCCAAAATGGCCTTTTTGCGCAAAGCGCTCTCAGCGGCCTTGGTCCGGAGACGCGAGTTGGCGCTCACTCCCCCTGTAATGGCCCAATTTTTTAAACCCGTTTGCCGAGCAGCTTTTTCAAGTTTGGCAATAAGCACTTCAATAATTGCTTCTTGGAAGCTTGCACACAGATCGGCTTCGCGAACTCGTCGGTCAATTTCACTCATGCCTTCGATAAGGCGCATTCCGGCAGTTTTGAGTCCCGAAAAACTGAAGTTCAGATTGTCTTCGTGTAACAATCCTCGTGGTAAGCTAAAAGCCTTTGGGTCGCCGTCCTGAGCGATGCGATCAACCCGCACACCGCCCGGAAATCCCAAATGCATCATTTTGGCAAACTTATCAAAAGCTTCGCCTGCAGCATCATCAAGGGTGTGGCCGAGGAGAGAATAATGCCCTGGCTTTTCAACAGCGAATAAATGCGTATGTCCTCCACTGACAGCCAATCCTAAATATGGAAAGCCAAAATCACGCGGGGGAGAATAGGAACCATCTTTTAAAAGTGGTGCTAGGAGATGTCCTTCGATGTGATTCACACCAGCCAGGGGCAGCCCATAAACCATACTGAGTGTCTTAGCGGTGACTACACCTACCAAAAGAGAACCTATAAGGCCGGGGCGCGAAGTCACGGCCAAACCACTCACTTTACTCCAATCAATCTTCGCCTCTTCAAGGGCTCGTTCGATCAGTGGCAAAAGCTGTTCTGTATGCTGACGGCTAGCGACTTCGGGAACTACGCCGCCAAAAGGCTTATGCACGCTGTCCTGATTGACAGAAACTAATGATCGCACGTGGCCGTGCTGATCGACAATAGCTACAGATGTATCATCACAGCTAGTTTCAAGAGCTAAAATCATTTGAGTGATTTCATGCGCTGAGCGGCCTTTTTTGCCTCTTTAGACTTGGGAAATTTATCTTTCACTTCTTCTAAAAAAACACGCGCTTCATCACTCATCCCAAGTTCCTGAAAGGCCACACCGATTTTAAAGGTCGCCGCGGCATAGTACTTACCCTTAGGATTGCCGTCTCGGTATTTTTGGAAAGACACAATGGCCTCACGCCACTTTTTAGAACTGAAGAGTTCTTCACCTTCATCATAGGCCGACTTTGTTCCTGACGTGTTTTTGCCCACGACAGCACTTGGTGCTGGTGTTTTCAGTCGTTCCACCTCTTGGCCCAAAACTGTAATCTGGGATTCCAATTTCTTTAAAGCCTCTTCATAAGCTAGAAATTTCTGCTTTTGACTCTCTTGCTCTTTTGACTCGTTTTCGTGGCGATCAGAATTAGTGGCACTCAACTGTGAAACTTGATTTTCGAGAGTATCGACTCGACCGTTAAGCTGACGCATCTGTTCGTCGATCTCTTCAAAACGGTAAGCACTGGGAGGAGCCTTTTCTCGATACTGTTCTTTTTGCTGCTGCAAAGTTTGCCGTTGCAAAACAGGCTCCGTGCGTTCGCCACGAAGCTGCTGCCGTGTCTTCAAACAACCAGATACGATCAGTGTCACAGCCGCAACCAGCGCCAGTGTTTTCATGGAAAACTGTCTCCCGATTTGAATTTCTTAAGACGAGTGGCGTTTTCAGCTCTCTCGGCGAATTCCTTAGCAAGCCTGAAGTAACGCTTAGCTTGTTCAAAATCATTATCTTTGAAACATTTTTCTCCATTGCGAAAGGCCTCTTCGGCCTTATGCAATGTGGTGGTGGAGTAGCGCGCACTATCAAAGTCTCGTGCTGAGCGAACGGCAGTACGGGCAATGGCATAGTCTTCGTAGGGTGGTGGAGGATTCACACACCCTACAAGAAACGCACTACTGAGCCAAAGGAACGAAATTCGCACGGCGATTCTTTGCATAGGCTTCTTCCGTATCTCCCATGGCTATCGGCTTTTCTTCACCATAGCTGAGAATCGTCAACCGTTTGGTATCAATTCCCAGGCTCACCAAATAATTTTTTACGGCCTTGGCACGTCGCTCACCCAGAGCCAAGTTGTATTCGACAGAACCACGGCTATCACAATGACCCTCAATTTGTACGGTTACTCGCGAATTGGCTTTAATCCAGTCGGCATTCTCCGCAAGCTTGCGGCGCGATTCAGAGGTGAGAGTTGAGGAATCATATTCGAAGTTCACCGTGCTCAAACCTGAAATATTTCCGCTGTCACTTCCGGCTGGATCAAAAGACATATCTTGGGACGTAACGTTCGTGTCCATCGTCCCCCCTTCAGCTCCGCCCACGGGGGCCTCAGACTTTTTCTTACTCGCACACGAGACAGAGAGCACCAAGGCCGAGAGCAAAACCATTGTTAATGAAAAACGTCGAAACATGATGCTATCTCCTTTAAAAATTGGGCTCCATTTTAGAAAAGACTGGCCTACTGTCCACATCTGCCGCTAGGCACCATGTTGAATCTCGGACATCTGAAGCTGCCGCAACCAATCTCCACACAGTCCAACTGGCTCACAAACTTGCAATGTCCTTCAGCAAACCGCTGAGGAGGTTCAAATGCAAGGTTTAAATAAGGTGACTCTGATTGGCTGGCTTGCAGCTAAGCCCGAATTGAAGCGATCAAAGAATGGCATAGCCTACACTCGCTTGCGCCTAGCAACACGACGTTTGAAAGCAACAAAGGAGGAGGGCTTTGAACAAGCCCACGAGCGAGAGGACAAATACCATACCGATTGGCACTCTATCTTTGTTTGGGGCAATACTGCAGAAAACTGCGCCCGCTACCTTAGCAAAGGGGCTTTACTCGCCATCGAAGGATCGCTCACCTATTGGGAAATCGCAAACGAGGAGCATACAAGTTACAAAAACGCCATCCATGCCGAGCAAGTGCAATTTCTTAGCTACGGTTCGACAACAGCAAACAAGGAAAACACCATGGAGACGGAGAATCTTGACAATTTTGAACCTCCAAGAAATCATAATGCTGTGGCGCATCCTGCGTGACCACTTTCAAGGGGGATTGATTTGGAAAAGATGAGTTGGATCAAAGAGCTTGTCCTGGCCGAACAACAAATGGAAGAGGCTGGAGTGGTCGACATGGAAGCAGGCTTTGATCCTTCTCGCCAACTTGAAGATGCCACTGTGGATTTCATCAATGACCTGAAAGCTGGCTTTGTCGAGGCGGCCAGTGCTTTCAATCAACTCAAAGGTGCAACTCATGGGCATCTTCGTATTTATGGGATTTCCAAAACCAAAGCTGATTTTATGCTCTTCAGAAATGGCTACAAGTTGATTTTCAGTATGCGCCAAGCCGGTATGATTAGCGTAGCCTACTCAAATGCCGGAGCTAATTATGTACCTGGTACGAGCGTTTCTGAGGACAACAATCCCAAAGATTGCCTGAGCGCCACATGGGGAGCTTTTGGAGAGTTGGTTTGGACTTACAATGAACACCCAATCAATATTGACTATCTTATCCGCTTTTACATGAGCCGCTTCGTGAAAGATTCGGCGCGCTGAGTCCTTCACACTCAGCGCATATTACTGTCTTAAGCGCCTACAACCTTCCGTAAGGACCTCAACCGTGAGACAAAGCCAGAGCCACTTCCAATCTCAATATCTCTGTGTGAGTCCATGGTTACATCTTCATGTGTGGCCAAACGCGAATGTTTATCCCTGCTGTATGACACCCCCTTCATTCGTTGCTGGCAACCTCGGTGAATCCTCGCTCACGGAGGTTTGGAATTCTGATTTATTACGCTCAATTCGCAGGGATATGCTGGCTGGAAAAGCACCACCGAGTTGTCAACGTTGTCACGCACTAGAAGCCTCTGGACATAAATCATTCAGAAATTACCTCAACCAGCGCTTTGCACATCACTTACACAACACGGCGATGACACTTCCCAATGGGAGCGTCGAAAAAATGACTCTTGCGTATTGGGACATCCGGTTCTCAAACATCTGTAACTTTCGTTGCCGAACCTGTGGTCCTGAACTTAGCTCCGCTTGGCACGAAGACCACAAAAAGCTTGATCCTCTGAGTACCACGCCCAAACTGCAAAAGCTGGCCAACACTGTCACAGATCTTTGGCATCAGCTGGAACCGCATCTCGCAGATCTCGAGGAAGTCAATTTTGTCGGCGGTGAACCCATGCTCATGGAAGACCATTGGAAAATTCTTGCGGAGCTTGATCGGCGCGGTCTACATAACGTCAATTTGAAGTACAATACGAATTTTTCAACTCTAACTTATCGGAATTTTGACGCTGTAGAGTGGTGGAAAAAATTTAAACAAGTTGAACTGCATATCAGCCTTGATGGATCGCATACGCGTGGAGAGTATCTCCGCAAAGGTTTAGACTGGAAAAAGGTAGAGACCCAAAGAAAACGCCTACTGCATGAAATTCCCAATTTAAACATCTTTGTCAACTCCACCGTGAGCAATCTCAACGGATGGCACATTCTGGATTTTCACGAAGAATGGTTACAAAAAGGCTATTTACGACCAGCCCAAATCATTTTAAATCCACTTATTTTTCCAGATTATTATCGAATCCAAGTGCTACCACAAGCAATGAAAGAAAATATACTAGAAAAGTTTATTAAATATGAAGAGAAGTGGCGTTCTATTTGGCCAAAAGAAGAAATGCAAATATTGGCTGAAAGGATGAAGGCTGTAGTGCACTTCATGCTTGCGCAAGACGGCCAACACCATTGGCCAGAGTTTTTAAAAATAACTGAAAATCTTGATCAAATACGCAGCGAACGTTTTTACGACACTTTTCCAGAATTCCAATCTTACTTGAATATCAAAGCTTGGAATCCACAAGAGCCGTCTCCGACAATTCCGGAATTGCCGTAAAAAGATCTTCCTCACGAATTGTATCGAGCCTGCGATTCCAACAAATAAAATCGGACCACAAATCAGACGCATCCCCGGCAAGCATAAAATGCACCAGCGCTTGAAAACGAGATTCTGATACCGAATTCACTCCAAATCTGGGCCGTATAAATTCACTTATAAGCCGTTGCACCCGCTCTACCACCATCGCCTTCATTTTAGGCGGCAAGATTTGTACGGATTTTCTTCGCGGAGTCTGCAAGAGGTTAAGGCAAAAGAGATTTTCTTCGACCCAGCCCTTTTCAACCCATTCCTGAAAAAAATCGGCAACGTGCAAAGCATTGTATGCAGAAACCGCGCAAGCAATGAAAAAATGGACGTCAGGGGCTTTCTCTAAAAGCATTTGACGATTTTTTTCTACAAGATTCCAATCTTGACCCTTACGCATATACTCGCCGCGCGCTCCAGATCCATCAAGGCTTGCCCCCACTGACACCCATGCAAATTGCTTCCATAAGTCTATGATACGACTGTTTTGTAACTCTAACTGGGAAAAATTCGTACTGTAACGAAGACGCACGTGCGATAAACCACGACGCAATAAATTCTCCAGAAATTCGTAATGCTCGGGCATAATCAGAGGTTCTCCACCCCAAAAATACACCTCGTGCAGATGGTCAACATTATCAAGTATTTCTTCAAATCCACGGGGAGCATTTTTCTGAATTGATATGACAGGATTGGTTGAGAAGCTTTTTCCGTACAAAGCCGCATGATCAGCACTCCAACGACTACTGAAAGTGGGAGAACAAATACGGCACTTAAAATTGCAAAGATTTGAAAACTGAACATCCAGGTAAAAAAGAGGAGGTAGAGAATCATAGTGCACGGGCATCAATGGCACAAAATGCTCGAAAGTTTTGAGCAAGTGCAAACGCAAATTGTCTCCCCCAGACTTCTCACTCACGTAACAACTTTCACACCCGGAGCTTGGACGTTCAAAAAACATATTCTGTCTCAGCCCCCAAAATCCACCCCGAGCCCGTATCTCGCTGAGGGATTGCGAGCGAAGATCACCCAAAGGCCGATCTTGTTTAAAAGCACAACATGGCAAAACCTTACCAGTTGGATGTATGTTGACCCCAATCCAAGCAGCGGGGCAAAAAACTTTTGAGCTAAAAAATTTTTCAAAAAGAGTTGCATGCTTTGGAAATAGTCGTTTCCAGAAAAAAAGTCTGTGCTCAGACTTCAACCCTTCTAGGCTTTCCTTTAGAAGATTCAAAAAAGCGCGTAGGTCAGGGCCATTGCCAAGCTGAGGACGGGACCTCAAAGAATAACCAGAAGTTTTTCCTGAAAAATGCTTATCCAAAGCCGCCCATTTTTCAGCTGCCACATTCCAAAGGTCATCAGGTATGGCGGAATATCTTTCATCTTCAAAGTGTATCCATTGAATTTCATCTCGCTGATCCGCAAGGATGTCAGGAGCCATCAAAAATGCGATGTAATCGACAGCCAAACGCGAAGGAATTGACTTTCGCCTTTCGACGATTTCAACCCATGAGGATGGACTAGGGCTTGCAAAGCTATTTTCAGTGTCCGCCATGATTTAACACGACTCTAACTTTGAAATTTGTCGCTGTCCATCCATCGAATGGGATACACTATCGGCTTTGATTAGTGTGGGTCTTGCATACGTTCAAAAATAAAAACGCCATCTTTGTAGTGTCCCATCAGTCGCATGGGCGATAGCAAAAGCTTCAATTCAATGGGAAGACCGTTGACGAGAGCTTTTTCACGTCTTGCACGTAAGAACTTGATCCCGCGTTGCCCTTCATTGGCAGCAAGTCCTCTCTCAAGTGCTTTCAGCCAGGTGCGAGGCGATACTTCCTTGGTCAGCATCGTTTGTAGGCCAAACAGCGCGGATTTTTTAAAAAGGACTTTTTGTGGCCCCAAAAATTTGTTGCCTGTGCGCACAAAACGCACATGATACAGTTTGTCAGCCACCAGCTGCGAAACCGGCAATTCACCCGCAGCATAAACACTAAGATCAGCTTCATCACCACCAAGACTGGATAGATCTTCGGGGCCTGGCAATTCGGCCGGTACGTGATCCAGATTGATCTCTGTATCAGCAATCTGACCTTGAAATGAAGGGTCTCCAATCTGGATAGGATCAGATTCAAGGATTTCGGCAGGCGTGGGTTTGATTTCATGTTCACCGAAAGGCACCGATGCGAGTTTTACAGGTACAGGAAAGTATTCCTTGAGCTTCGTGGCCATCGTCAAAGCGAGTCGACCCTTAATCGTTGTTTTTAGTGTTTGAGCATTGGTGAATTTCATACCGATAAGAGCACTTATCAGATTGACAAATCTAGCCGTTATCGTTGGAGGAGTATTTTCTTCTCTAAAAAAGTGCTCCAGAATCCATTTTGGCGAGATGGGGATTGCGGAAATGTCTTGAACCCCTAGTTCATCTGAAAATGCATGTTTTAGATGGCGAAGAAATCGATTTGTCAGCAAAGCCAATACCGTTAATGAGTAAACGGATCGCTTACGATCAGGAGAGAGAATACGTTGCGATAGCCATGGCCAAATAGACAATGACCGTTCACGCCATTCACGAGGAGCACTCATATCGTTGTGAGGAACTTGGTATTTTTGCAAGTGTCCCATAAACCATTCAGCAAAATCTTCAGTGTCGGCAGACATTAAGTCCTCAGTAGAGAAGTGTCCTCCCGCTTGATTGTAGCGCCGATTGACCTCGCGCCGATGATCTACCGCCGATCGCGTGATAATAGCCTCTGACACCAGCGCCTTGAGAAGAAGAGGCGAATCACGTGCGATTGAGAGAAGAGTCGCATTTGGTGGGACAAGGGGTTGTATACGAGTCAAAAAGACTTCGCGAATTTTATTATATTTTTTCCAGTCGTTTGATATCTGCGGATTGATCACCATTGAGTTACGTGGATATGTACGCAAAATGCTCGCCAAAACAAAAGCTCTACGCCCTGATTGCAAAAAATCCTGAAACCATTTTTGCGTATCTCCCTGGCTATATTTGGCAACGTAAAAGAGTCCGGCTATGATTGGAGCAACCTCATGCAACTCATTTTCAAAAACGGTCTCAAAAAAAGCTAAATCGGGCCATTGAGAGTAAGCCTTTCGAATCGCCAGAGTGTCTGGGTCTGCGGCAAAACCATCATCCAGCACCATAGTTAGTAACGCTAAGACATCCTGATCGGCGACATCCAGCCTACTCGCAGTATCTTGCGCCACGCCAAGAATCGCGGAAGCCTCCGGTGACGAGGACCAGTATTCTCGCTCCTGCTCGGAAGCGTGTTTTTTGGTGAGCAGCGACTCACAGCTGGATGAAGGCTGCGCGACGGCCGGGAGTACAAATTGGACAATCCCAAGGGCCAAAAGTGTCCTAATTACGTATAACCTTCGCCAAAAATGTCCTCGTCTCGACGTCTGTTTCGTTCGCATCAGGATCCTATTGCTAATGAGCTGCAAATTTGGAACTTTTTGGAATCTTGATGCTATTGACGTGCCATTGGTACCGATTATTTTTCAATACGCGGAAAAATGACTTTGCGCACTTGGTTTGCCGGAGCTGAAGTCGATTGATGGGCTCCCGACAAAGATACCTTGACCGCAGGTTCACGATTCACCAAATCGGAGGCCGAAGCGCCCTGAACTGGCTGAGCCCCAGCACTCTGTGATCGCAAAAGATCTTCAGCCGTAGCCACCAACTTACCACGCAGTGTTTGCGCCGTGGCCTTTAATGAAATCACCGCTGGCTGCATACTCTCAATCCCGCCCACGACCGTTGCCTTTAGCGTCTCGGCCACCTTAGAGTCCATCACCGAAGCCTGCGCAAAATGTTCCGCCTGTTTGGCGTTTGCTACAGCTTCGCGCAGACCACTTTTGATTTTTTCAACGTCTTGAGGGTTAAATGCCGGCACCTCTTCCTGGGTGAGAAAGCTCATTTCACCTAATGCAAAAGAAGGGTTTGTGCCAGATTCGCTTTCACGATTGGCCCATTCAGGCAATGCAGATTCATCAAACATCAATTGATCCCGATTGAACTTCACAATCAACTCTAGTTGCTCTCGTGGTAAAGACACCTTTTCAGCAATATCCTCAAGACTCATGCCCGAGTTTGCCATACGCGCAGCTCGTACGTACTCTACGGTACGCTGACGTTCGGCAATTTCTTGATGCGGAATTTTGTCTTGAAAAATTTCCGCAACCTCAAGACTCTTGTTCATTGAGTGGTCAATTTTTAAAATTTGTTGTTCGGCTTCCAAAACCTTATTTTGCAGCATGCGAGTCTTTTGATCCAGAAGGGACGTTAGCTGCTTGACTTGGTTGTCGGTTCGATCAGAAAGATCTTCAAGCACGGTGATTTTTGTTTGCAAGAGTTGCAAACCTCGACTTAGCCGAGGATCATCTTGCGGTGGTCGACGTGACCGCATCCATAAAACCGTGACACCGGAAAAAATCAGAAGATTGAAAACTATCTGTAATAATGTCCAGACTGACACGACGCCTACCCCCACGCTACTTATTAAAGTCTAAAGGGTAATCAACCTGTGTCACAACCCAGACGGGCCTTTTGACGGGCCCGACTTTGACTGGCAAAAGGTCTATGCTAAGGCCTCAGTAAATAAACGAATTCTTTTTACTGCTTCGTTTAACTCTTGCTCATTGAGAGCAAAACTCAAACGTACAAAGCCTTCAAGGCCACTCTCAGCACCAGGAACCACGGCGACCTTTTCAGACTCAAGCAAAGCAGCCGCAAGTTCATTTGTCGTCGCTATTTTTTTTCCATGCCAACTCTTACCCAGAAGCGAACGCACATCCGCCCAAACATAAAAGGCGCCTTGTGGCAATCCAGCTCGCCACCCAGACACCTTGTTAAGAGCCTCAACAAAATGATTTCTCCGTGAGCGCAATGTATTCACACATTCTCGCACCCGATCCTGACCGGCCTGAAGTCCAGTCAACGCTGCCATTTGAGTGAAAGGGCTAGCGCAACTGACCGTCTGAGACTGATAGTTAGACATTGCCTTAATAACCACTTCTGGACCCAGTGCCCATCCAATTCGCCAACCAGTCATCGAATACGTTTTTGAGGCTCCATTCACACACACAATCCGGTCTTTGAGTTCTGGGGCCAATTGCAAGAGATGGGGCGCAACATCAGGGCCATCAAAAACCAACTGGTTATAGATGTCGTCACTCACGACTATGATTTGAGGATGACGCTTTAAAAAATGAACTATTTCAATCAACTCCTCCTGGGTGTACATTTGCCCGGTGGGATTGTTAGGACTATTCAAGAGCAACATCTTCGTTTTTGACGTGACATATTTTTCGAAGTGAGAGGCTTGCGGTTTGAACCCACTCATCTCGTCACTGGGAACAATCACGGGCACACCGTCGACCAATTCCACCATTGTTGGATAACTGACCCAATAGGGAGCTGGAATCAAAACTTCGTCTCCCGGGTCGAGCAACATCTGAAAGGCCGCAAAAAGAATAAATTTAGCTCCGGCCGACACCGTCACTTCCGCAGGAGTGTACTCAGTCCCAAGCAGTTCATTGGTGCTGTGTGCAATAGCCGTCCGCAATTGCGGAGTACCATTTGAAGGAGCGTACTTTGTTTGACCAGCCTGTATTGCCTCAATGCCAGCGCGCTTTATATCTTCAAAAGTATCCCAATCCGGCTCACCCACAGACAACGAGATCACGTGATGGCCTTGGGCTTGCATTTCTTTTGCCTTCGCAGCAATCGCGAGAGTTGGGGAAGGCTTTAACTTTCTTGCTTTTTTAGACAGCACTTTTTACCTCTTGCTTTGCATACGAGCATTGAGCGCTTTGGCCACATTGGCTGGAACCAACTTTTTTAGGTCGCCTTGGTGGAAGGCAACTTCCTTCACCATTTGCGAGGCTACAAAAGAGTATTCGGGACGAGTAAAAACAATCATAGTTTCGATCGAAGGGTTTAAGTTACGGTTCATATTTGCCATCGCAAATTCATACTCGAAATCAGAAACAGCACGCAGACCACGCACAATCACTCTCGCGTCTCGAGCCCGTGCATACTCAACAATCAAACTGTCACACTTGTCGATCTTGACATTGGCTAAGCCATGTAAGTTTTCGCCAATCATTTGCACGCGTTCTTCGAGCGAAAATAGGTATTGTTTACGTTGGGAGTTCGCGACAACAACGGTGAGTTCTGAAAATAGCGGTTGAATGCGGCGGATGATATCTAAATGCCCAAGGGTGATCGGGTCAAAGCTACCCGGATATATCGCTTTGCTCATGAATCGCCTTCTCAAAGAAGTTTAAGTGTTTATCACCGAATTTTCGCTGATCCAAGCGAATTAAGCCCGCGTAATGTTCATCCATGCGCTCTTTAGAGCTCGCCTCTATGACTAAAACGGCACCCGGGTGCATCAGGCGACTGACTCCAATCACTGTCGCTAAGTCATGAGCATATTTTTCTGTGAATGGTGGGTCAGCAAGCACCAGATCGTAAAGGGGGCCATTGTAGGATCGAATGAAGGCGAAGGCATCGGTCCGATGAATTTCAAAGCCGTCACTTACACCTAAAGCATTGAGATTCTTACGTATCACCGCCAGGCTATTGGCATTGTTTTCCACCAAGTCAACCCAGTCTGCCCCTCGCGAAATGCATTCGAGGGCCAGGTTACCTGTGCCTGAAAAGAGATCCAAAACACGGGCCCCTTCAATTTGCCCCATAAGCTTGTTGAAAAGTGTTTCTTTAACTCGATCTGTAGTCGGCCGAATATTTGGAGCTTCGAAGCTTACTAGCTTTCGACCTTTAAATTTTCCAGATATGATACGCATAGGCAGGTTCTCTCTTTAGCCATGTGTATCTAAAGGCAAAGCTTGAGTCAAAAGCAGCTCAAATCTTCCGCTAATTTCACCGTCGCAAAGATATCCTCAAACGGCTTGGATACAAATAATTCAGCCCCCAAAGCCTTGGCCCTGTCTAAATCGTACCCCCCGGTAAAAGCGCTCATGAGAATAATCTTAGCTCGCCCACGATTTTCCTCTGGTAGTGCCTTGAGCAAATCTGGCCCACTTAAGCGGGGCATAAGAACGTCAAGATAAACCACCTCAGGATCAAATTCCGACCATTTCTCTAAGGCTGTTTGTCCATCGGCAGCCTCAAAAACCTGATGACCGTGTTTTTCCAATGCCCGACGCAAAGACAAGCGCACTAACGGCTCATCGTCGACTACCATGACCCTCATTGGCCCTCACTTTCTAATGGTAATCTTACTCTAAACAATGACCCTCGACCGAGCTCAGATTCACACTCAATTTCACCACCCACTTGGCGAACGAAATCGCGACTTAGACTTAGCCCCAAGCCAGTTCCTTCGCCTTCTTCTTTAGTGGTAAAAAACGGCTCAAAAATACGCTCCCTCAGCTCTTTATCGATACCAGGCCCATCATCTTCAATCTCTAAAATAGCCCATATCCCTTCAGCGCGGGTGCGCACCCGAATCTCACCTCGCTCTTTCATCGCTTGGCACGCATTATTTAACAAATTGAAGATCACTTGCTGCATAAGTTGCGGTTCAACTTTGACCAGAAGCTCCGCATCGCTCAACTCAATGTCGTTATTAAACTGACTGATGGCCGTCTTTAAAAATGGCAACGTCTTGCGAGTAATTTCATTGAGATCAATCACCGACACTTTATGTTCGAGACCACCCTTTGAAAAATCCAGTAGATTGTTGATGATCCCCTGGCAACGAGCTGCGGCTTTTTCTACTTCCCCAAGGTCTTGATGCAACTGGGTATCTACCGGCGTGTCTGTGAGCAAAACTTGCGATAGTGATCGAATGCCCGTGAGAGGATTATTTAGCTCGTGGGCGATATGACCAGCCAGTTGGCCAATAGCCGACATCTTTTCAACTTGTACAACCTGGGTCTTCAGCTTGCGCGAGCGGGTTTCATCGCGCAAATAAACAACCCACGAAATAGGTGGTCCCTCGGCCGTCATACGAATAGGGTATTTCTCGACCGCATAAAGCAAATTACCGCTGCGAAACTGCAAAGAAGAGCTATGCAAAACTGACTTGAACTCTTCTCGCCAATGCGAATTGCAACGCAGAACTCTTCCATCATGATCCAAAATCGCGATTGGCTCTGACAATTCATCGAAGGTCATTTCCCAATCTTTAGAAGTACTCTTGAGTTCCTGCTCCAACACCAATCGATCAAGGGCCCAACTTACGGGTTGTAGTTTCTCAGCTAAAGTCGCTACCAGTTCATCCAAATTTTGTGACGCGACATTATGTTCAAACATGAGTAATGGTGCACGAAAAACATCCTTTTGATGGCGCCCTGTGAGCAAGGGAAAACGCAAAACCTTGCCCACCGGGCGCCCTAAAGCATTGGCCAAAAACTGACTGTCCTCTGCCTCATTTGCACGCCAACGCGTTGATACAGCCCATTGACCACGAACCCGCACACGTATTGGTTCTGAAGCTCGGAGATAATAAAAATCGCCAAAATCTTCGCCCCTTGGCACAAACAGCAACGGTGATTCGAGAAAATGATACTCTTTAGTGTGTCGTCGTATGAGTGGTAGAATGTCGGCAATATCAAAAATCTGCGAGAGATCCTTAATAAACCCTATGATTTCCCTTACCCGAGAGATATTTTTCTGGCTGGCACGCCGAGATTCAGCTTCATTGATCGTACGATCTTTTACCACCTGCTCGAGACCACGGTTCAGTTCTTCGATTTGCCGGTTCTGTAAACGCATGACCTGCATCAAACTGGCATGACGTTCACGCTCTTCTTGCCGAGCCAGAGCAACGGACACAACACGAGCGATTTCTATTGGTTCCTGGTTAGAGTCGAGAAACAAGGCTCCCTTGAGAGTACTCAAAGCTCTCTTTAAGTTTTGTGCCGTCCAACCCTCATCAACAATTATGTATGCTTTTGAAAATGAAAATTCCTCTTTGCGAAAATCCGTCAGCTCTTTACGTAAAACCAAAATTACGCTAGCCGTAGGATTAAGATTTGCGGCAATTGACCAATCGACACTAAGTCCGCTTTCCTCCCGCAGTCTTAACCACCATTCTGGCGGTAAAAAGCGCGTCAAAAGCTGTACTTGAACAGTTTTGGTTTCCATCGGAAAAGGATAACACTTTTATCGTCAATTCCAATCAAGAATGGGTGCAAGTTCATATTCAAGCTGGTCAGCAACCTCAATGTAGTCTTTGCGATCAAAACTCCCCGTGAGCGTGGCAAGAATTTCAGACCAGTCGCGATTCGCAAGTTGGGCAGAATGTCGGGAAAGTTCATGAAAAACACCTAAGAGCTGCTGAAACTGATCTGCAACAGTATGAACTTCGAATTCACGAAATGCCGGTGCACAAACGCGACACAGCTCAGAAGCTAAACTCCGAGTTCGATCCTTTTCGCCATACTCGCGATACACTGAAGCCACCAGCAAAAGATCTGAAAACAGTTTACGCGTTAAACTTAAAACTTCATCTTCAGCGTCAGGAACAAGGCGCAGCCGCTCAGTGTTGAACCAGCGAATGACGGGCCCAATATTGGGACAAAGTTGAGGAAGTTGCGCCAAAATGTCATCCACAACCTGCAGTTGCCGAGCCCGACCAATTTTGTCTTTATTCCAATTCGCTAAGTTTTGCAGTGCCAACTCAGCCACCTCATAAAGCCGCTGGAAGGCCAACTCATCCTGCAAACCCGTAAGTTGAGGATAACTTGACGAAGTATAGAGCGCCTGCAACAGTTCCCACTGGAAAGCGTCATTTTCAACACCTCCACACGGGACGTAACTTTCAAGCACCCCCGTTCGCAGCCAACAAGCTTGGGAAGGTGACTCATCCGCGAGCATATTGAGAGCATGTAAACCAATGGCCTTAGGCGATATTTCATGAGTTTCATTGGCAACTAAAACACGACTCGCTGGTGACCAAGGACCTTTTTCCCAAAAATTGACGTCTAATCCCGCAAGGTACAAAACTGGAACAGTATTCATTGAAGCGACAGGAACCGATGCACTCGCCGCCGAAATCAAACAGCGCGCGCCTTGCAAAATTCGATTTAAAGCCGGCAAATTTAAATCGCCTAAACAGTCAGTAACTGGCCCATGCTTTTGGGCCCATTCGACCACTTTGTCCCGCATATCGATGCGACCCAAAACAACAATCTCACTAGAAGATTGTTGGCGCAATTCATTGATCACCGTTTCCCACATATCGGCTGGGTAAGGTGTTGATTGACTTTCAAGATTGATGACAATCGGACCGTTCGAACGGTCAACGATTTTGGACGGGTTGACCAGCAAATCACCGACGCTGAGATCGACCCCCAAAATCGCCGCAAAAATTTGTACGAAGTGATAACGGTTCGGTCGTCCAGGGCCAACCTGAGCGTGCACATAGGCACTCGTGTCATCAAAAATTGCCAACGTTCCATCTGCATGGCGAGAGTAACCACAAATTTGAGTCTTTTGGCCTTTTAATCGGCCAATAATTTCTATTGAATGCGGCGTGAAGGAGAGGTTGTAGATAAAATCGAAGGGTATGGAAGAAAGGGTCTGAAGACTTTCAGCAATCTCCCCTGCGGACTGTTCTACAAATGTATGTACGATAAACCCCTCAAGACTACTCACTTCATCCAGAGCCTGGGCGGCCACCAAAATATGCCATTCGCCGTCAGCAGTCTCCTGCCGGCGACGCGCATTTAATGCCGGCAAGGCCAAACGAATGTCAGCGGGATCTACGAGCAGAAGAATGAGATGGCGCATTTAAAAGCTGCTCCTTTATGATTTCTTCGATTATCTTTAAGCTTCTCGCGTCTTTACAATAACTGCGAGTACTAATCGTCTTTCGAGTCGCATGTTCTAGTCTCTCTAAAGCGACTTTCAACTTGTCTTCCTGCCTCATAGATTCTCCATCGACTGGGATTTTAGTGATCGAATCAGCTTTTTCTTAATTTCACCAAGTTCAAGCTTTTCACCAAGGTCAACCTGCTTTTCTCGAATCTCAGTGATACTTACTGTTTTACTGTCAGGACGAATTCCTATTGGAGAACGGGCCAGTTGATGTTCGGATGAAATTCGAACTTCTTCAATCTCTTGTTCTATAAAATCGAGACCAGCAAATCTGCCGAAAGAAGTCGGGAAAAGCTCACGCAAATCTTCTTTAATCAAAACACTTTCACTACCAATGGCTGCCAGTGGGCGACGATGTTCTTGATTAAATAATAACTTCCACGTGCTTCGATTGAGAAGACCTTGAACTACACTCTTCTGATCACTCAGGTCAGAAGCGAGCCACATTCCTGAGTGCAATCGCCGTGTGCGCATAGCTTTAAACTTTCCATGCTGAGCGGCCATCGTCAGTGCGCTCCAATCGCTTTTAAGAAAATTCTCACACGCCTCAGCTACCAACTGCGGCGACAAATTTTCTCCGCACAAATGTGTATCTTGTGAGCATTGGCTTGAATGTGCACACGGCGCACATTCAGCCCGACTGGCGAGAATGAGACTTTCCGACTTAAATACTCCAGTCCTACGAAAATCACTAGACCCAAGGCTCAATTCAACCACACGAGCCCTTGAAGCATTGGCAAGGTGCTTAATACTAGTATCTCCAGTGATCAGAAGATCGGCCCGATTGAGCAGAGCCAAAGCTCCGTCTAAAGACATAATACCTAAGCGCGCGGGAACGCCCATCAGACGAAGCCTTTCAATTTGATCGGTGAGCCGTTCTTGCTCGCTCGGCGCTCCTAGCAAAACAAAATGCCGATTTTTGTCGTGCACATAAAGTTCGTGAAAAAGCTGTGTCCAAGATTGCGAGCTCCAGTTTTTTTTTGCATCAGAGGTTAGCGTTTGCCCAACGATCAAAGCACCGCAATCTGGAAGCGAGAGAGCCGCCAGCTCGGACATTCCTTGCGCCGTGGGGCGCATCTCCCAATCCGCATGCTCAAGACCACAAGCCTGCAAAAAAATATCGCTATAATTAAGGACATCGGGGACTGGATTTTTCGCATGACGATCCAAGTACCTAAACCACGGACTATTGAAGCGAACACGATTGAACTCATCCACATGCATACCGAGCTTTTCTTTAGCCCGAATATAGCCAAGCAAATAGCCAGAAAAACGAGTGTGTGTCAGATTTATGACCAGATCATATTCGGTGGCACTCACCTCATCCAAAGTTTCTCTTAAAACATGAATGGACGTCATCATGGGAATGTCTGCACGTCCAAGGCCTTCTTGTAGTTCATCACGATCAAGCGACCACCATTTACGGACATTTCTCACTAACGGAGCCAGTTGTAAGGTCGGTTTGTGAACAAGTACGTCAAGTTCAACTCCGGGCTTACGAGCAAGGCCATTGATCACTGGCACGGTTTGAATAAAATCGCCAAGGCGCAGAAGGCTTACGACCAAAATCTTCATTTAACCAACTCCCGAAGAGCCTTTATCAACAAACGCTCTCTCTCGACTGAATTTTGCACCAGCTCTGTCTGTTCAAGGTCATAAATCGTTAATTTTCCAGCATCGACTCGCAAAGTTTCGGCCAGATCACCTAGTCCCTGGAGCTTCCATTGCCAAGTCAGACTACCCCAATCGCGAGCAATCAGCTGAGCTTGTAGTTCATCAAATATTTTTTCACGACCAGAGCGACTTGACGGATGCACAAGCACGCGAAAACTTTCCTTCACCGCCTGCCTCACGCTCGCAGTTGCTCGCAGGCCCTTGGCCGACTGAACATTCTCAAAGCGAACCCGGCTTGAGTCAAAAGTATGTAATCGTTGAACAACCTCAAATAGGTCTAGAGAGGGCTCTAGCACCAAAATCTCCGCTCTTGTTCGAACCATCAATTCAAAAATATGATATCCGCTTCCCGCACCAAGAATAATTAGTGTTTTCACCTTATCGATAAAACTCAATCGGCGAGCGACCCAATCAGTGGCTTCCTTGCGAGGATCAAAGCGCGAAGCTAGCAAACGCCCTTTGACCCGAAGTACCGAATCCCCGTTTTTCGCAACCAACTGTTCAATCAACACTTTGCCCTCATCTCTTCGGCAAGCTGCAAAGCACTCGTGTGTCCAGGATTTATAGCCAGAAGCCGCTCAAGCTCCAACGAAGCCAAATAGTGATCGCCACGTCTGAAACTCAGCCAAGCAAAGGCAAGGCTGAGTCTTTCCGACCATCCTCCTTCGACTAAAAAATCGCGAATGTGTTCAAGCACCTTCCCCTCGCGGCCTTCGCTTAATCCCCAGTCCAAGAATAACTGCAGAGCCGCTTCGTTTAATGGATTGTACTGAATAGCCGCTTCAAGATTACCCCAGGCCAATTCAAAATCACCTTTCATCCGATGGCAAATCGCAAGACCCACCCAGGCCTTGTCATTGCTGGGATTTAAACCCAGAGCGACGCGAAATTTTTGCGCGCCTTCGTCCCAATTGGCTCTTTGAATCGCCAATGTACCCAAATTAACATGTAAGACGTCTGACATCGGATTGAGACGGTAAGCCTTAAAGTAGCTGTCTTCCGCAGAATCAAAATCGCCTCGACGAACAAAAATGTTACCGAGAATTTTAAAAACTTCAAATAATTCTGAAGCACCGTCTGGAGCAATCAAAAGAGCTGACTGCAGGTGAGCAAAGGCACTGTCCTCTAAACTCATACGGTATTCTAAACAGCCTAAAGCGAAGAGAGTTTCAAAGCGGTTATCTATACGCACTATCGCCGTCATAAGGCGATGAGCCTCGTCGACTCGCTCTTGTGCCACGAGACGCTTAGCCAGCTCCATCGCCATAAAGCTGTCTTGAGGCTCAATTTGCAAAATGCAAATGAAGTCCTCAATCTCCATTTTTGGGATGGAGCCTTTTGAGACTAAAGTCTCTGCTCTCAATAGGTCTTCATTCAACGAGGGTCTCATTATTTCCACGGTTGCCTCCCCATACTCTGTTCAGCAACCGTGATGCCAGGGGTGAAATAAGAATAAACGCGAAGACAGGATTCAAATCGGGCTTAAGGTCGGGACAGAAAACAAAGTCCAGCGTCAACGATCTGTCAGGCCTTTTCGTCGAATTTTGCCGGAGTGTCACCGGACTTATAGGCACCAACAGCCTTCCGTGCAACTTGCACTCCACGCAGCTCTTTAATGATGTCAGATTTTGCTTGCTCAATGACCGACAAAATCTGCAGATCCTGTCCCAATATGCGAGTGACTAAGTCGCTTTTCTCAGCCATTGCCGCAATGACGTCTTGCTTTTGCCGATTTGTAGGACGCACATCAGAGCCTTGAGCTTCTGAGGCGGTATCAATTAGCCGGTCAATGCATCGGATCAGGTCCAAAATTGTTTCACGGGATTGATAAAAAATCTCGATATTATCAAAATTTCCTTCCGCAAAATTGATCAGCTCCGTTTCGTTGAGCTGATAAAATTTTTGTAGATGGTAATTTTTGTCCTTGAGAAGATTGACGATCGTTTCCATAAGTCCTCCCTGACCTATTTATTGAGTTCTTCGCGTTTTAATTTTTCAATAGCTTCAACCCATCCAGAATAAAGCGTTTCCATAATACGAATGGCGTCTTCGAGTGGCTTTTTGTCACCAGTGGCGTTGCATTTTGTCATTTGCTCACAGACAAAAATATAGAGCTGCTCAAGATTCGACGCGATTTCACCACCCGCCTCGTGGTTCAGCGTATTATTTAGCTCATTGACGATATCAAAAGCTCTTCCGATATTTATCCCTCGCCCGGCGATATCCTTGCTATCGATCGCCATTCCAGCTTGTTTCATAAAGCGAATGGCTCCTTCATAGAGCATCAGTAGGATTTTTTCCTTACTGGCACTTTGCACCGATGTTTCTTTGTACTTCTGATATGGATTCTTCATCTATTGTCTCATTCGGTAACGATTCGTTAAAACTTTAACCCAACCCAGGAATTCCGCCGCCACCAAAGCCCGCGGCGCCCAACTGACTAGCCTGGCCCTTCATACGGCTGACGGTTTCTTCAAGCTTGGCGAATTTGTTGCGCAAGGATTCCTCCTTGCGAGCGAGCTGTCTTTCCTTATTAGAAATTTGATCATTCATCTGACCAATGCGGTCTTGTAAGGCACGCTTACGAATGGCTACCGGACCGAAAGCTGTGTTTAATAGGGAACTGATTTCTCGCTTTAAGCTCGGTATAAAACCAACAGAAAATCCATCGCCGGCCAAAAAGCGTTGAACAGCCATCGGATCTCTCACAAGAGTTTCATTAAATTTCTTTTCTTCGAATTCCAATGTGCCGCTACGGTTGAAACGAATCCCCAGCTGATTTAAGCGGGTTATTTCAGAAGAAACCCCCATTTGAGGGTTTTGTATCAGGCTGCGAATACGGTTTTCAATGCTTCTCAGTAAACTGTCGCCCCCCAGAGTATTACTCGTGTCCGTCTCTTTGGTCAGAGCGTTTTGCTGCTGAATAAAAGAAAGCACTTGGTTGACCGCATCAACGAACCCCTTAACCTTACCTGAAACAACTTCTTGGTCTTCTTTGACGCTAATATTGACTGTCTTTCCCGGAGAGGCTTGCTTCAAATCAAGTGTGACACCGGGTATGACATCCTTGACTGTATTTTCGCCGACTTGAAACTCAAAGCCATCGACTTTTACTCGACCATTTTTGCCTTCGCGCTTCTCCTCAAAGAAAATATCTTGATCCCCATCCAGAAAGTAGAGGGTCGGATAGGAGACCTGATTTTCAGCTCCAACACCTTCGCCTGAAATCATTAAGCGGAAGGGATTATCTGGATCTTTTCTATCGTTGAGCACAGTTGCCTTGATTCCCACACCAGAGCGATTGATCGCGTTAGCCGCACCTTCGAGTGTATTGCTATCGCCGCCAACATAAACCTCTTTACTTCCGTCGGGGGTTTCAAAGCGAAAATAGCCGACTCCGATTTGAGTTTTGTCTTTGTCAGGAAAGCCATTAGTAATAGCTGCCGCCTTTTGTGCCAGCTCCATAACTTCGATATTCCAACTGCCCGTCGTTCCCACGCTGGGATCTACCGCACCCGAGACAATGTTGACATCCCCTGAGTTTAACTTCATGTCCGAAAAACCACGCGAGCTGGCCAAAGCTCCGATCGTTCCAGTAATACCATTAAGTTTACTCTCGAGATCCTGCACAAGCTTTAAGCGATTTTCTTGTTTGCCCTTGTTTTTTTCAATCTGTCGCAAGGGAATACGTTCGGCTTCGATCAATTGATCCACCAAATTTGGCGGAAGCCCTGATGCGATTCCACCGATACTCATTCCTGGCATTGTTCCCCCTTGATCTCTTCATTTTGGCAAAGAGACTGGGGATTCCGTGAGTCAATAAAATGACTACATCGCTTTGTCTAGAATGTTTCCGGTTTTTCGATCTTGGTCGCGCGTCGCAGACCACAACTGGCTATCAGAGAGCCTACGAACCACTTGGCCTTGTGGATCAATTATAAGAACCACACGCAGATCGCCGTGCCCTTCGACCTTTATCGTGAGCATGTTGGATTTAAGTCCCGGCATTGCAGCGAGAGCCTTTAAGGCATCGTCAAATTCCTGTTGGTTGAGATGCCTTTTTCCCTCGTGTTGTGATTGTTCTTGTCGCCCATCGGCGTCCCTATCCGTGCTGCTTTGAGCACGTACGTTCTTCTCGACCTTTTGCTTTTGGTCAACCGGAAGAACAGAATTAGGAGCAAGAGACTTGATATTCATGCAAAAAATATTTCGTCAGATTCGCCTCTTTACATGAGGAGAATTAATAATTTTGCGACAAAGGACTCGGCTGATTACACAACTTCGCGACTGCTAGTGTCTGTCAAAAATTTAGACAGTCGCTTTCACAGTAATCAACTTCCCAATCTCATTAGCGACTCACTCGATGAGAATGAGGGCCTCGCTCTTGCAGCGACTTCAATTTATGGAAAACTACCGAAAGCACTTTTTAGGAAGTTTGTGGGCCTGGGCCTTTCTGATTGCTCTCACCGCCTCTTACCCGAGCGCGAATGCACAGTATCTTTACGCCGAAAAAAAAAGTGGCTAAGTCGGGTGAGTGTATTGAGCCCAGTGCGGATGATCCAACTCAAGTTCTCAAGCGCAATGGCATTAAAGTAAAAGGAGATTATTCAGCGAAAGACTTGCGCGCGTTGGCCTTGGGTGTTGGTCAGTTGGAAAAGTTAAATGGCGCACCATTACCTCCGGAGTGGCAAACCGAATTCAATTTTTTGAATCAAAGAGGCGCATGGAATCAAACTGTACCTCGCATAAATGTCAAAAAGCTTTCCTACGGCGGGGATAACGTTGCGGCACTGATTCATGAACTAGGACATAAAGTTGCAAATGCCAATGGACAAAAGCTCTACGGTTTGTACTCAAAAAACGTAAAACCTTGCAAAATTTCGCCCTATGCGCAAACCAAACGTTCTGAGGAATTCGCAGAAGCTTTTTCTGTACTCATTGTAAACCCAGACGATCTTAAATCTAAATGTCCTTCTGCCTACAACTTTTTTACTCAAGACGTTTTTAAAAAATCAGGTGATAAGGTTTCAGAAGCCAGTTGCATAAAAACAGCAAAAGCAGATAGAGAAAATAAAGATTTTCAAATTATTGAAAGCACAGGAACTCGGTAAGATCCTATGAACGGCGCCGTCCTTTAGCTTCGGGTTTGGCCGTCAGTGGATTTTCTGGCCAGGAATGCTTAGGGTAGCGCGCTCGTAGATCTTTTCGAACCTCAGGATATCCATTTTTCCAAAAGCTAGCCAAATCGGACGTGACCTGCACAGGTCTGAAATTTGGACCCAAGAGCCGAAAAGTTAAAGGAACTTGACCAAAAAGAATACGCGGTGTTGTCAGCAGACCAAACATCTCTTGTAAACGCACATCAACGTAAGCCGAATGCAAATCACCATACACAATCAGATGCTCTAAACCACTGGGGGCACAAAAAAACGATGGAACTTCACGATCAAAATCACGAACCAAAGAAGACGGTAAGGCCATTTCAATGAGAGCAGCGAGATCTTGTTCAAGCACATCGCTCAGCCTCACACGTCCATAACCTGCCATTTCACAACATCTTTTTATAGCCTCCGCATTTAACTCCGAGGCATGCTCGGGCCGATGGCGAACAAAAAACCTCCAGCGCTCTAACCATGCCAGCAAGCCCTTATGCCTCTGCGTCAGTTGACTCCAATTTTGCACTAGTATTTCGACCATTTTTCCAGCCACCACTTCGGGCAAAGCCGGAGTTAGTGTCGGCTCTTCTATGGGGAGACTTCCTATCGTGCGAACTCTACGATTGAAGAATACTTCTTTGTCCGGATCGTACCAAACGTCCTGCGCGACTTCGACCTTATCGCCAAGTTCTTCCAAAAGCCGGGCTTTTGAAAACCCGCTTGCCAAGGTGATCTGCGTGTCTGATTGATTGGGTAAATCCATCCCTTGTAGAGCAATAAAAAATTCGCTAGTTCGCACCTGCGATGAATCCGCCAACCGAACTCCTCGTCGCCCGCTCATTAATGCTCTGGGAGTTGCTGCGCGACGCCGACAAAGTCGATCACCTTGAGAACCCAACAATAAGCGAGACAAATCACCCTTGGTAGACGATTTTTGATCGACCATTCCACGCAACTGTCGAGCCGTTTCGAGCACGGCTTGGGCCGTTCGCACATTCACATAGCCGGGAGGCCGCCCATGTTCAAAATCAGCAAGAAGGTCAAGACGCAGTCGTAAATCACATTCAAATAAAGAAGGTGCGCTCGTTTTGAAACGCTCGCGGTCAACAAAGTCTCTTTCGCTCAGAATTGCCGCCGCATTGGCTGCCAATTGACCCATACCACAGTCTTCACCTAAGGCCAAAAGTCCGCCCCAACGTGGGGGCAAAGGGTAGCGGAGAAGTCTTCGTCCAAAGGCAGTGATTTGTCCATCATCGTTGATTGCACGAAGAGCAAGCAACGACTGCCTGGCCAAACTAACTAACGACGCCGGCGGGTGATCATACCACGAAAAGGAGTTTAACTGCGTGACCCCCAAATGAGTCAAAAGTAGCATTGTTTGAGTCAGTTCAGCTCTCTGGCACTCAGGCACCGATTCTTGGGCCTGTGTCTGTTCTTCAAAAATTGTCCATAAGCGTAGGCAGACACCCGCTTTTTGTCGCGCCGCCCGACCCGCGCGCTGGTGGGCACTAAACAAAGAGATTCGTGAGAGCTCCAACTGCGAAAAGCCTGTGCGCGGGTGGGTTTGCATCACTTTAGCCAACCCAGTGTCGATCACATAGTCTACTCCCGGAACAGTCACAGAGGCTTCAGCAACATTTGTCGAAAGTATGACGCGAGGACTTTGAGAAACTCGCAATACCTTTTGTTGCTGTTCCAACGAAAGGGAACCATGAAGTTCAACGACTTCTCGACTTCTAAGTTTGGCTTCAATCAGACGTTCTCGAACCCGTTGAATTTCACCCGTCCCTGGAAGAAAAACCAAAATGTCACCTTGAGTCTCTTGCTCAGCGGCGAAAACAGCATCGACAACGCGATGATAAAACGCACCATCGGTGCGTAAACTTAAACTTTGATTTTGGTGACGTAGATCTAAAGGGTAAACCTTGCCCGGGACATCAATGACCTCGCAATCTAACAGAAACTGTGACAGTCTTTTAGCTTCTAACGTAGCAGACATGATCACCATTTTTAATGGCCGACCTAGCTCCTGCATTTCACGCAAATACCCAAGAATTAAATCTTGATTGAGATTACGCTCATGAAATTCATCAATCACCACTAAATCTATGCCTTGGAGTTCTGGGTCGTCCACCAGACGTCGCAAAAGCAAAGCATCGGTCATAAAAATCAAACGTGTCGCAGGTCCGACCTTGGAGTCAAAGCGTACTTGGTAACCAGCTTCCTGCCCTACCGTCCAGCCGTTCTCCTCACAAACACGGTGACAGGCGGCTACCGCAGCCATGCGCCGAGGCTGAAGAACTAGGACTTGACCGGTGACACAACCAAGAAGCTGAGGAGGCAAGCGCGTCGTCTTTCCAGCCCCAGGTGTAGCTGTCAAAACCACGCTATGTCGCTGTTTAACGCTATTAACGATTGCGCTAAGAAAATCGTCAATAGGAAGAAAAGAAGTCTGCACTCCTACTCTTCTCCTGACGTTACCTGTCTATCTCGAGGCGAGAGCAGTACGTTTTCACACTGCAAAAACGCGAGCTGATTGGCACGCACAAGAAAATCAAACAAGAACCTGGCTGCCTGACTACGGCCCACATACCTTGGAGACTGAACTTGGTTTTCCTCAACACAAAGAACCACTGCATTCGCTAAGCGGGATAAAATAACTGAATATCTGCGGGCACCGAAAACGTACCCACCACCGTCTAATAGAGATCGCCACTCTTGCGTAATTCCCTTGATTGACGCCAACTTTTTTCGGGAACTCAGATTTGGAGCCGAGATGGCCGTCTGGTAAAACTCTATAAGGTCATCATAGGTATGAAAGGCATGATGCTTAGGATCTACGCGACGGGTCTGCAAAATTTCGTTAAGGGCAACCGGACTAAAAAGAAGTCGCAAAAACTGCGATTTTTGCGCCCATTGCTCAAACGTCGGATCAAGCGACGGCAATTGCAGAAGATGAATCGAAAACTCACTGCGAGCCTCTTGCAGATATGACTCCAATCCTCCTGCCATGCTAGTGTCGGTCGTCAGATCAATAAGACTCCGATTCCATTCCTGGCCGTGTTGTGGCGAATAACGCAGAGATATTGCAGGTCCCGCGTAGCGAGAAAACCATTCCTTGTTTAGACTCCATGAGCTCATTTTTATCTGATCAGGCAGACTATTCCATAACAGCGCTTCGTCAAAACGCATTTGATAAAGGTTCTCTAAGCCCTCATGCAAAGGTATTGGCACCGTACATCTGTACCGGGCTGAATAAACAGGGGTTGGTGGGGCAAAAGGCACGGCCCAGGCACCATAAGTCCAAAACAGTATTATGATTAAGCACCGAATAGTATAAAGCTGCATATCCCCCGGCAGTAACAATACGACCGATTGATGTCAACGCAGCCCGTGAACTGGCCCATTATTTTTGCATTGTGCACTCTCTGATAAGTCAAGGGGATCTGAGAGATCGGCTCCAACTCGAAATGCAGTCGATCTGTGTCGCTGGCTTGAGATTATCACGACCGACCTCGCCCCTGACTTTGCGGAACTGCTCAATTTCGTCTAAGTTTGGATTTAGAGATTGCATTTTGCGCTCGAGTACATGTGCTACTTCAGTTCGATCAAGATTCAATTCGCGCAACTGCTTTTGCACAATAATCGCATCTTCAGCATTTACCACATTGCGCACAGCAGTCATCATTGCCAACTTTTTTGGAGCTGCACCCAGTTTTTTGACATCGACAATTCTGTAAATTTCCTGACCATGAAATTTATCAACCCCAATCAATTTAATCTTTTTTAGCAAATCTTCTTCCAAAATCTCGCTACCCGATATTCTGTGAAATGAGCGTAACTGATTCGGCGTTGAAATCGCCTCGAATATTTCCTTTTCGATCTGCACGGCTGTGTACACAAAAAACGTACGGCCTAATGCTTTCATGATTCCACTGATGTCTTCAATATCTTTTAACAATCGTGACCATTGCCGACTCATAATTTTTCGACAACCAAAATTTATAAGACAATCTTCGAGAAACTGACCTCGTGCCTTTGGTTGCAGACGCATAACACTATCCAATGATAAATCCACAATATTGATTTTCACACGAGCAAAATCTTCGACTAGGTCTCCCAACACACCCGCAGGTGGAATTTGCACAAAATGTCTGGCTAATAGATCGGGCTCTGCTCGCAGCACGCTGCCAACAACGTCTGGATGTTTAACGAGATTACTAACGACACTTTTTACTTCCCTCAATCCTTGGGCTTCCCCTAGCACCTCTCTCACCGTGCCGGCGGTCGGTTTGGCGAGCATCTTATCGAAGGCGACGACGTATCTTTCGAGATTCGCCAATCGGTCTTTCAATGACTTTATACTTTCATTGGCAATATACCTCTCATCCAAAAGGTCACTTAACGAATCGCGTCTTACTCCTTTATTTCTAGCGATCACAATTTGCTCTTCAATTTTTTCAGATAGGATAGCCTTCAATTCCACGGAAAAGCTCTGCCCTCTGGCCGACAGTATTTTTTCAACTCCCTTTATGCGTTCAACAAATTCAGAATCAGCAAAATCACTTATTCTGGCCAAATATTCCTTCCAAAAAGTTCTCTGATCCCAAGTGGCATTTTGCCTTGCCAACAAAAATTCAGCGACCCAATCTTCGGGCAGGTCTTTGGCAAGTTGAGACAAATAAAAAGGATTCGCGTTTTTTATCAATGTTTCTCTTAGGCCAGAAACAAACTCCTCCTGCGAATGAATAATTTGTCCTCGGTACGGACTATAAACTAAGGTATTCACAAGATCTGCTACAGACTTTCTAGATGATTCCTGAGCAATCGCATTAGCCAATAGCTTTTTAGTACTTTCTAGACTAGCCAAGCGAGCCGAAAATTTGTCACCAAGGACTAAATTTTCATCTATCTTTTTATGTAAGTCTGGACGCTGTTTTTTGATTTGCTCAATAACTTGCTCTTGAGGACGGTTTTGATATTCCAAACTATCGTAGGCGGATCGAATAGAATTGAGTGTAGCATCTGGACCAGGAAATAAGGTGAAATGAGCCCTGCCTGTTAAATTTTTGCCAACCAACCAGTCACCCGAATAACGAATAACCACAGGACTTTTGATAGACTTTCCACCCAGTTCTGCACCATCCTTAAACCCCAGCTCCTTGAGCCGCTTTTTTACCACCGGGTCTTCAGCATCTATAAATGGAGTTCCCTTGGGAATGCGAATTTCAACAACATTACCCCCATGTTCTGGCAAGTAGCCTGCAGAGCCATGTATATTGTCCGCCATGTAAAATCCAGGCCCTGCAGCAATGTCAGTTTTTAGATTCATGAAGTATCTATTCATGGACTCATCTAGAGTCCCCATTTTGTGGAGATTTTCTCCGCTAGTCACCGAACCCCATCGATAAAAAATTTTGTCTTCCGTCAGCGGCTTGGCTAGCTCGGTGAGAGCCCTTTCCACGTCTTCGGCCCAGATTGTGCCAATGGGCGCAAGTGCAATTGCGAGAAATATTAGGAGGGCTTTCATCATTTGAATGTCCCTTTCAGTACCCTCTCTTTTTCATCAACATAAATTCGCATTCCGGTTTTCATATCCTTAGCTATCTGCTCAACCGAAAGAGAGATCTCTTGTTCGCGCAGCAAGACTGGAGGAGGCAGACCATGACGTTCGAAAATCATATCACCCAACAATCTAATGGTACGGCCATTTCCATCCAAAAAGGGGTGAACTATGAGCAAATGCTTTTGCATTCGCGCCACCGCCAATATGAGATCATCGTCATTTTTTACAGCCCGCAAATCGGAGTGCAAACGCTTAAAAATGAGATCAACTTCTTCTTTGACCTTATGAGGAGGAGTGTAAAAAGTGTCCGCCTTAAATTTGCCCGGCTCGATCTCACGCACCGAGGTTTCTATCACTCGCATATATGGGCTACGACGAACTGCCTCCAACTCGGAGGCTTCAAAGTAGCGCTCGCCCGTTGAGGAAAAAGAGGATCCACCATGATGAATATCATCGATCGGATCCGAGCGAAACTGACCAGCAAGCTTTGCATGCTCGACTCCAGATGGGTTGGCATCTTTGGTGAAAGCCTCTTTTAATAGTCGATCATATTCAAGCTTATCAATTTCTCCCCGATTGAAGCGCAGCTTTAATCGCCGGCCTTCGAAGCCATGAAACGATAACGCCTGCATTGCCTCAGCATGAAGACGCCGCATGAGATCGGGCGTCGGTGTTTCGCTCGTATGGGCCATAGCAAAATCGCGGGCTCGCGACCACGCCAGCATCGTGCGTTCGCTGTAAAACAACTGGGCGCGCTCGCCCAAAGTCGACTCAGCCAGCGCCCAGTCCTCGGCATTCACGAACCTTCTGGCATCATTCGAATCAATTTTTTTTGGCTGCTCATCTTTAGACCTAGGAATTCTTGCATAGCGTTTTTTTAATTCCATTAGCTCATGTTTTTCTGATGCCTTTTCAAGTTGCGACAGTGCTTCGAAACATTTGGAGTCGACGACTGACTCCGCGCCAGTCTGAGCAGAAAGCCAAATAAAATTCAGTAAAATCAGAATATGCAATACGGCCATTCAATAGATTATCGGCAAGCCCGATCGGTCACTGAGTCTGGACTTGAGATAATTTTGCGTGATCCCGATTGGAGACGCAGATGAAAAATAAGATATCGTTCAGAAGTCTAGCAATTTTCTCAGCGTTATTTTTTTACCTTTGTCCAGCTCATGCTGGTCCATCTTCGCTTATGCCGGCCCATTGGGAGTACAGTCATCAAGAACCCGCACATCTTTGGCGCAAACCAGACCACTCAGCAAATGCAATTCTTGTGGATGTTCGCCGCAACTCCCGAGTCGAATCTTCAGCTAAAAATCTAGAATCTGAAAAATCTATTATTCTAAGGGAACGAGAGCGATTATTCGATATGCTAGGCTTCACCAATATCCGCATCGATCACGTCTCTGTACGTAGATTCGGCCTAGATAGTGCTGTGATGGAGATTCGTATGCGTTATCGAACCCCTGGTGGGGTTTGGATGCAGGCATTTGAACGTCTCTACTCTGCACCAGAAAAAACTCGTCTCACCGCCATCACCTTCCCACTCGACCAAGAGCAAATAGAAAAACCTAATCTGCTGCTTGAGAGATTAGCACCAAAATGGAATTCACGCTCTGTCGCTAACGCCCACTCAGAAGGCGATATCGAGACCGAGGCGCAGGTCTGCTGCGGCCAAGAGAAGTCGACGACTGCGGAATTGGCTCAACCAATGCCTCCAGTCATCAAAGCCAAGGCCGATAAGTGCAAGGGCGTAAATCCCAAAGATTTGAAGCGTAAAGACGAACCTGGAATTACCCTTGATTATCTTTATCAGGAAAGCACCTTTGCAACGCCAGTTGGCTGCGGTCAGGGCATTTACGAAGCCACTGAACACCTGGTGTCTGGAGCTTGGTCTGTTCTGAAGGGAGCCTGGAATTTCACTTGGGATTCAAAGTATCGCGCTGAAGTTGCGGCTGCTGTGGGCTACGGAGCATCGGCAATTTGGAACGATCCCATCGGAGTCAGTAAAAAGCTAGTAAAGGCCGTGGTTACAGAGTTGGTTAAGAACTGGGAACAGATTCCCTGTCTCAACCGCAGAGCCGGGACTAAAATGATTTGTAAGGCCCTCACAGGTATCATTGGTGGCGGCTATGCCTTGCAAATTGTGACCAAAGGATTAAAGGCGGCAAAAGAAGAAGTCCCACACCTCGCGCAGCTACTCAAAGATACTCTCAAAAATGATGATGTCATAAAAATTCAGATCGGAACGAAGGGTACAAAGAGTCGCGAAACCGTAACTGTAAGTTCAGAGCCGCCCTCAGCGGGAACAGCTCCTACTGTCGTTCGCGCAGACCTCACGCATAGTACTGTCACTATCGATTCAATCAAGGCGACCAATCCAAAACTGCTGCCATTTAAGTCCTCTCTTAAGGAAAACGTTGAGCGAGCGTCTTTTATTGGCGAATTCAACGAGGACCTTGTGCGTTCACGCTTACCACTACTTTCGTCTTCCGCGACCCGCGAAGCCGCTTACGACGAACTGCGCCGCTTAGATTTTGTTCTCTCGGCTATCCTCAAGGAAGATGGCCCAACTTTGCTACAGAAAATCGACAACTATTTAAAAAAGCACGTCGAACCCGGCAAAGAGAGAGAGTTTATGCGCAGTTGTCTGGTTAAGCCGCGCTAGACAATTGAGCTCACACCAAGCTCAATACCGATTCAAAAATATTTTAGCTTCCGCAAGTGCTTCGGCCCAGCCCCAGAAACGCCATTTAACATGATAATAGAATTGAGAGGTGGTGACTCTTACACCCAAAGTTTCTTCTAGAATCTTTGCTGTAAGAGAGGAATCATCGAGCAAAAAATTATCTGGAAAGAGATTCACCGAAGCTCGATGTAATCGAATCAAAGTCGCGATTACCTTTTCATCGGTAACATTGCGAAATTCTGGAGAAATAGAATTCAACTCATCTTCTTCTTCCTCGTTAAGTGCATCTTCACCCGTTTGTCCGAATTTAGTCTTTTTACTCCAGATCACATACAAACTCGGATCAAGCCCAGCCGCTTTCAATGCCTCTGACCAACCTCCAAAATGAACCAATGCGGCCTGGTACAGCCCGGCACCACTTGAAGCTCTACCAATTTTTGCCAATAATGTTTTTTTAACCTTTCCCTCTAGGTCACGTCTAAAAAATCCAATGTGCAGTTTGACTCCCGAGCTTTGAAGAGCCTGAATGGCCGCAATGATCTGAGCCTTTGTCCATTTACTTCGTTCTGGCTCCCAACGATCTTTTGGAATACCGGCAGCTTTCATAAGGTTTTGCCAACTTCCATGATACATATCTGCAGCGGCGTACAAAGAATCACCTTGAAGAGAGTAACCAAACTCCCGCAGACAGAGCTCCTCAAAGTCGCTACCAGCTCTGGCCACGGCTCTAGCTCTCAATGGAATACCTAACTCATTGAGCCGCTGAACTATGGCAATCAGATTCAACTCTGACAAAGGAACACTGGGCTTACGAATACGAACGGTTTTGGGATCTATTCCCGCAGCCACAAGCGCCTTATCCCAACCTCCAAACTCCCTTTCTCCAGCTTTAAGGATTGTTTTAGAATAAAAGGGACGGCCTACAATCGAGCCAATCACCTCCCTTGACTCGGGGCTTCGACCTCTCTCCATCGCTTTGTGGTTTATAGGATGGCCGTTATCTCGTAGAGCCAAAATGGTTTTAATAACCACATCTTTTGTAAGAGGCAGAGAACGACTCGCAATCAGTGCCTTTTCACAATCATCCTTTGACTGAGCTAAAGCCAGAGGTGGCCCACTAAGGATTGTCGTTAGACACAAGGGTATGGCTAATCTTTGTACAGAGAGTTGAAAGAAGTTCACTTGGACCTTTTCCTATTTTGAATGAGTAGGCATTAGATCTTTGCAAATCACAGAAGCATTTGTGATGCCAAGATAATAATCCTATCAGGTCCTTCAACGCGAAATTTTAACATCCTGTTTTGATGAAGGGTTATTCGGCTTTGGCAGGTCGGACTGGTCGGCAGGCGAATCCTCTTTGAGACCCTTACAGCGGTCCACCACACGAGAGTAAATTTTTAATCCAGAAAAGCGACCCTCGGCCAACGCCCACATACCCGCCGCATCGGTCACCTGCCCGTGAGCGTTGAGCGTGAGTGAAAGCTGACTGTGATGAATATTGAAAATGAGAGCATTTTGTTCTTTTGACTCAAATGTCACTTCAATAGCGCCATCTGACTTCCTTTGAAAATTTTTTTCCACGACTTTGCGCGGGTAAAGAGAAAAATCGTTTACCCCTCGATCTGTAATTCTTGGACGAATCGGTATTTGAATATCGCCGCAATCTTTATCCACATCTGAGTCGCACAGCTTTGCTCGCTTATCAGACGCCATCACGATTTCTACAAAAGGGTTGCCTTGCTTGTCTTGCTCCACGATCACAATACATTTGCCGTTGGTATAAATTCCCGCCTTGATGTGGGCCTTTTTTAAACTGGTAGCGTGAATATTCACAACTTGCACCGTCAAGATAAGAAGAAAAATTTTTTGGTTGAGTCTCATACGAGATTTACTTCCTAAAAAATTGGTTTACTTACCAACAAAAGCACCCCGGAAGTTGTCCTTTACAGAATTCCTCCCGGGGAAGGTAAGGCTCACGGGAGACGGAGAACTCAATCTCCCGCGAATCAAATTCAATATTAAAATTAGAGAAGCTTCAGAGCCGCAGATGGAGCCTGATTGGCCTGGGCCAACACACCCACCGTCGCGTTCAGAAGAATATTATTGCGTGTCAACTCCGAGGAGCTTTGAGCGATGTCAGTGTCGCGGATACGTGAATTCGCTCCTGAAAAGTTCTCGATAGCCACACCCAGATTTTCAGAAGTTGAAACTAATCGGTTCTGAATCGCACCGAGAGTGGCGCGATGACCGTTGACGGTGCGTTGAGCTTCTTCCAGGACCTCGAGAGATTCGCGCGCTTGGAATTTATCCGAAAAGTCGAAACCCGAGATTCCCAGATTGTTAGTCGTGGCATCAATTTCACTGGGGTGGAAGCCAATGCGATCGACGAAGTCGTCGTTATTAATATCTACTTGGAACTCGAACTTTTCACCCTGACCGTTAATGAGAGTCGTTTTTCCGTATTTAGTACTCTGAGAGATACGTTCAGCTTCAAGCTTGAGCTGCTGAACTTCACTGTCAATAAACTTTCTTTCGGTGTCGCCAACCGTGTCTGAGGAAGCCTGGACACCAAGTTCACGTAGACGAGTTAAGATGTTTGAAATCTCACCAAGACCACCTTCAGCAACAGCTACCATGGACATGGCATCACTGGCGTTACGTTGCGCCTGATTGTAGCCACGAATTGTGCTCTTTAAAGTTTCACTAATTGACAGACCAGCGGCATCGTCAGCCGCTTTGGTGATACGGCTGCCGGAAGACAACTGTGCGAAGCTCTTAGTGATTTCTCTCTGCGAGCCAGCCATCGATCTCTGCGCGTTGATCGATGCAATATTTGTTGTTACACGTAATCCCATGGTGTTCTCCTTTGCGCCAACGGGCGCTTAGTCAAAGAAATCCCTCTCTCACCGGATAAAGCCGTACCTACTCAGCTTATTTCCGGAGAGCTCAATTCAATCCGTGAGCTTTAGGTTATTGTTTTTTAAATGAGGCACTGGACGGCTAGGTCCTGCGCCTCACACACCAGAACAATCGGCGAGTCTGGTGAAGGCTTAAGTCTCGTCTGGTGAATCTGGACTAAAGGCATATAAAAACCGGACTTCAGTCGCGGAATTCGCGACCTAAGTGGGCTTTTTCAAGACTGAGGATCAGTCTTGCGATGAAAGTCTCTCGGACCTAAGACACCTCAACCATTGTCTTCGTAGACCTTTTATAGATCTAGGTTAAACGGTTGAAAGGCGTGTCCTTAGTACCCCGGAGAACACGAAGATCCTCCGGGTAGGTAAGGTACCGGAGGGCGAAGGAGAACGCCCTCCATTACACATACTCTTAAAGAATCATTTAAATCAGTTTCAAAGCCATTGCGGGCTGGTTATTCGCTTGCGCCATCACACCCACACTCGCATTGAGTAAGATGTTGTTGCGAGCTAACTCGGCCGAACTTTGAGCTACATCAGTATCTCGAATACGAGAGTTGGCCGCTGAGAAGTTCTCAATCGCAACACCCAAGTTGTCCGCCGTCGACATTAGTCGGTTCTGAATCGCACCCAAATTGGCGCGATAACCATTCACCTGACGTTGAGCGGTTTCAAGAATCTCAATCGCCTCACGAGCACCAGCTCGGTCAGAAAAGTCGAATCCCGAAATTCCCAAAGTGTCTACGGTTGCATCTTGTTGGCTGGCATCAAAGCCGATGCGGTCATTAAATTCATCGTTATTTAAATCAACTTGAAATGTGTAGTTACTTCCAGAGCCATCCAGCAAGTTCGATCCACCCCACTTGGTGGTTTTGGCGATACGCTGAACCTCCAACTTTAACTGCTGCACTTCTTTGTCGATGAAACCACGCTCGGTATCACCAACCGTATCCGAAGCGGCTTGCACACCCAATTCACGCATGCGCGTCAGGATGTTGGAAATCTCTCCCAGTCCACCTTCGGAAACTTGGACCATGGACATACCATCGTTGGCATTACGTTGCGATTGCACGTAGCCGCGGACAGTGGATTTTAAGGTTTCGCTAATAGAGAGACCGGCAGCGTCGTCTGACGCTTTTGTAATTCGGCTTCCCGAAGCGAGTTGCGAGAAACTTTTATTGATTTCTCGCTGACTGCCTGCCATCGACCGCTGCGCGGAGATGGAGGCTAAGTTTGTGGTAATCCTCAGACCCATAGGGTCCTCCCTTTTTTGTTTAGGCTCCCTTCGCCTGACTCCCCCGCCCCGAACCTACTCGGGGACAAATCGTGGAGAAGCGTCGCATCCCTGCGCCTTGGTTGAACACGTTGGAGCAGAAACTGAATATCGCTCAGAAGCTTCGATCGAGTTATCATCAGGCAGTCACTCCCAATGCACTCTCACCTCTGGCGGATCCAATGACCGCTTCGCTTGCTTGCCTAGTAGTTCGGCCAGGTCGGGGCGAACTAAAGTCGAGTCCTGGAAAACTGGACCATGGTCGCGGTGAAACTAGACCAAGGTTGGGCTTTTTTATTTCAAATCGGAGCGAATTGATGACTTGTGATGTTCAGACCAAAGTCTCCTCGACGATTTACCAAGCGACGTTGGTCTAAGTTTAGAAAAGTAAAATGCCAAAAATTTTTTGAATTTTAAAAAAATGGAAAAATTTTGGATAGCTTGAGGAGAAAACAAAATACCCTGGGGTGTGTGGGGCAACCCCAGGGCGGGCTTAAGGGTCGCTAGTCTGTGGGCGACGACCCTAAACTCTAAGATGGTTTAAAATTATATCGAGCGTTTCTTTTTCTCGGCCGTATCTACAAAGGCTGTCAAAAAGATCCGCATTCAAAAACAAATTCAACTTGCTAGCCAATGAGTTTCAATGCGGACACACCGTTTTGATTGGCTTGCGCAAGGACTCCCACCGAAGCCGCTTGCAAAATTTGCGCGGAGTTCATTTCCGCCGTTTCAAAAGCTATGTCCGCATCTGAAATTCGTGATTTAGCACCTTGTAAATTTTCGTTTTGAATATCTAAATTGCTCGTGGTCATAAGCAATCGGCTTTGAACAGCGCCGAAGTCCGAGCGCATTTGACCAATTTGCACAAGCGCGGCATCTACGGCCTCAAGGGTTGAACGAGCATCTTGTTTGCCGGCAATTGAGACAGAGTCAATGCCCAGTTTTGACGCTGTGGCATCAGCAGTTATTTTGTAGCGAATCACGTTTTCGTTTTCATCTGAAAAGGCACCCACATGGTATTCCAACTCTTCCCCGGCACCACTCAGAAGAGGCATATTGCCAAAGCGGGTGGAACGAGCAATCCGATCAGTTTCACTGATAAGCTGCTGCGCTTCTTGATCAAGAAATGATCTCTCAACATTACTGACCGTATCCGACGCCGCCTGCACACCCAACTCTCGCAAGCGAATTAAGATATTTGAGATTTCGTTAAGACCACCTTCTGAAACCTGAATCAACGACTGCGCATTGTAGGCGTTATTACGAGCCATTTTGATACCCGCGACCTGAGCACGCAGATTTTCGGAAATTGCTAATCCGGCAGCATCGTCCGCCGCTTTGACGATTCGAGATCCTGAAGCGAGAGCCTGTTGCGCATGCTCCAAGCGATGCTGCTGCTTCGTAAGAACTCTTTGCGCCGATACCGACGCAAGGTTGGTACTGATCCTTAAGCCCATGGTGGCCTCCTGAATATTGGCCCTTCCTTAAGACCGCTGCTCAACCCACCCCCACAGCCAGCGTCCGGCCGACGGTAAGATGAACAGGACATCCCTTTCGGGTTAAATTGTTTTAGTTTATTGGAGGCCCCCAAAGGCGAAGGGGTGACTGTCCCTACGCCTTCGGAGTTCTAGACGGGCTCATCACAGTGACTGCTGAAATGAACTCGCTTCGAGTGCTCCAACGTGTTCAGGAGTCTTATCGACCTTGGTCTAGGAAGCTTTAGCCTTTGGTCTAGTTTTTCAATTATTGCGACGCGTCTAGTATTTGATATTAGGAAAAAACTGAGTTGAAATTTTTTTTTCGCAAGACCCCAAAAAAAGCCATTAACACAAAGCGTTAATGGCCTTTAAACAGGTTTATTAGGATGCAAAGTTAGCCATTGAGTAGCCGCAAAG
>JAYQON010000006.1:0-1948 GCA_038144835.1 Bdellovibrionales bacterium | reverse complement strand
GCCGCAGAGTTATTCGCCTGTCCAAGAACAGAGGCCCCAGCCTCTTGAACGATTTGAGCCTGAGTGAGCCTAGCCACTTCCGCTGCAACATCCGTATCGACAATCTGTCCTCTCGCCCCCTCTAGGTTTTCTGCCTGTACCGCAAGAGTGTCGATCGCATAATTCAAACGACTCTGCATAGCTCCAAAGGAGGCTCGAGTGCCGGCAATTCTGAGAACTGCCGCGTCGATTGAATTTAAGGTGTTACGAGCATCGTTACGGTCGACAATTTCCAAGCCATCTATATCCACGTCTGCAGCCGTTGTGTTCGCTTCTAAGGAAAAGCGAATTATATTCTCTTCCCCTTGATACGCTCCAACTTGGAATTCAAAGCGCTCACCCGTCCCGGTCAAGAGACTTTTGTTTCCAAACCGCGTCGAGCGCGCAATGCGATCAAACTCTTGAACGAGTTGAGTGAACTCCCCATTGAGAAAAACCCTCTCGTCATCTCCAACAGTATCTGATGCCGCGTAAACTGCGAGTTCTCGCAAGCGAATAAGAATATTGTTTTGTTCATTAAGCCCGCCCTCAGCTGTCTGCACCAAACCCACTGCCGATTGAGCATTGAGTTTTGCCTGATTCGTGCCGACCAACTGCCCCCTTAACGCTTCTGCAATTGCAAAACCAGCGGCATCATCACCGGCTCGATTAATGCGAGAACCAGAAGATAATGCCGCCAAAGATCTGTTAATCTGATCCTGAGAATTGGATAAGTGCCGGCTCACGTTGACCGGCACAACTGTGGAAGATATGCGAAAAGCCAAATGGGCACCCTCCTACCTTCTGTTTTTTAGCTAACCCCCGCTCGCTAAAAGTCAGAAAGTTTTGGTGCCCACAGACATTGGTTCATTTCAGCAGTCGAACTTATTATCGTCACACCGCGTTAATACTTTAGGGTTATTATGACGTAATGCATTATTTTATATTTTTATGCGTAAATATCTATAATTAAGCCAGTATTTGTAAACTTGAATTCCGCAGCAAAAGCCTTCTTGTACGGATGCGACTTATTCTGAGCAGGTCTGTTTGTCTCTTTTTGCTTCTTTTCATTCTCTTGGTTGATAAATCGGGCAAAGCGTAAAAGAGCCCCTTGCGTCTCCTCGTCTAAACTTGAGCCAGAGGGGGATGCATGGTTAACGGGCTGAATTGGCTGTGGCCCCAGTTTAAGCTTATTAAAAAGCTCGAGCTGTTGACCGCCCGTCTTAATTAAGTGAGCTCCTGAGTACAGCATAATAACTGTACAATACCAGGGCCAAGGTCTGGTTGTTTTAGTTTTTTGTGCGGTGCATTATCGGCTTCGTCAACTTCTCATTCTGAAGCAATCTTAGCAAATCTTGAGGATTGGTAATCCCCGAAAGCTGACTTTGAATGGATTGCTCCCACTCTCGACGTAATAAAGATTTCGCCTCTTCGCGCAATCGTTCAGGGCGCATTCGATTGCGAAGCGGTTGAACATCAAGAGCAAGCCGTTCAAGAAGCGCAGCCAATTCAATAATTCCCCGTCCTTCACTGGCTACACATTTAACAACTTCGGGAGCTTGTTCCGTTTCGCCATCTTTTACTGAAGCTTCAATTTCGCGCGCCAAGCCATCTGCTCCCGGGCGGTCGGCCTTGTTGACCACAAAAACATCGGCAATTTCCATGAGTCCAGCCTTCATCGCCTGAATGGAATCCCCTGACTCTGGCACCAAAACTACACAAACCTGATCCGCAACATGCAAGACATCAAGCTCGGTTTGTCCCACACCCACAGTCTCAATGAGCAAAATATCAAAACCACACACATCAAAAGCTCGTGCCATCAAAAATGCCGCTGAGCTCAAGCCACCAAGACTCCCCCGCGTACCTAAGGAGCGAATAAACACACCGTCATCCAAAAAATGTTCTGAGTATCGAATACGATCGCCAA
>JAYQON010000005.1:57901-63144 GCA_038144835.1 Bdellovibrionales bacterium | reverse complement strand
CTCATTTACAATTTTATCGCCCACATTGAATCGGCGCGTCTCAGACCAGTTAAAAAAATCGGTTCCCATCAACACAGACGGTGATGGCCCAGAAACCGATGGAGACCGCGCCGATGTGCACGCACAAAGACATATAAACAAGGCAAAAAAAATTCCACGCCGCATCCTCTTACTGTATGGTGAATTCAATGAAAAAAACAATTGTTGCCGGAATATGTCTTGTGCTTTTAGCCTTTACAGCATTAGCGTCGCTGCGCTGGCAGGCTTGGATTTGGCAGCTCAGATATAGCTTGCACACGCCAAACTTACCCACACCGACTTCTACGGCGATTCCCACCTGCTTAGGCTGCAACGTGCTCTTTGTCTCTCTCGATACACTGCGCTTTGATCGCGTCGGTGCTTTTGGATCTCAGGCTGGGCTCACGCCAAACTTAGACGCTATTGCTCAACAGTCTTATGTTTTTCCACGCGCCTACACCAATGCTTTTTATACAACCCCCAGTCACATGACAGTTTTTACATCGCTCTACCCAAACCGCCATCAAGTGATGGGCAAAAGCGTCAAGCTTCCTCGTACACAACGCTCCCCTGTTGTTGTGCAACACCTCAGCTCCCAATACAAAACTTTAGCTGAACTTTTAAGCGAACGTGGATACCGCACATTCTGGTCATCGGCTGCACGCTTTAAATTTTTAGACTTTGACTTAGGATTTGGTCGTGGAGTGCAGCAAAAAATTGCGCCCGTATTTCAGCGGCCGTTTCCACTTCCCCCTCAAAATAAACCTTTAAGCTTCAACCCCTCGCCTTTAATCTCGGTGCTAAATGACAAAGAACCGTTTTTTGGCTTTGTTCACTCTTATATTTCACACTCCCCTTACACATTGACGCCACCGCCACAACAAAGTTTAATTCCCTTTGAAGCCCACAAACTACTGTCTAGCTTGCTAGATAACCTGCGCCAGAATCCTCTGCTTTATTTGCGCGATTATGAAAATGGCATCTCTTCTGAGTGGACCCCAGAATCCATCGGACTATGTTCAGACCCCAGTCGGACGGCTGAGTGCGTGAAGAACTATGTTGCACGGGCCAACTTTTTAAATGCTATTGGTGCATGGCAACACTCATGGGCGAGACAAGTTCTAAACACTGCCAAGGATGATGAATTCGCGCAAGAACTTGGCTTTTATCAACAAGCCTATGATCAGTCAGTGGCGGCTCTGGATCGCCAAGTGGGCGAATTTTGGTCGCTCCTTGAAAGCCAAGGAAAACTCAAAAATACTCTGGTGGTCTTTTTCTCCGATCACGGTGAGGAGCTCTTCGAACACCGCAACTTTAGCCACTCTGCATTTTACGAACACACGGCCCATATTCCGCTCATTATTTACCATCCAGAGGTTAAAAAGCCGCTGGCTATCAATGATTTGGTCAGCCTGGTGGATGTGTTGCCCATAGTTATGAATATTCTAGGAGCACCAGTGCCTCCTCAGGCGCAGGGACGTGGTCTTATGAACATAAACGAGGCTCAACCTGTTTTTGGTTTTGCTCTTGGAAACGATTTTGTTTTTGATGGACATTGGAAGCTGCAACGCTTTTACGACGGTAAAGAAGAACTTTTTTACCTTCCTTTAGACCCCGATGAACGCGAAAATCTTATTGATCTCGACGCCACTCATGCACAACAAGCTTACCTTCGGCTAGCCCAGGCACGTGCACGTTGGGAACTCGAACAACAGCTATGAAGCATATCCAGATTGCTGTTTCTGAATTCGCATTGCCCTCACCGCGCACGGGAAGTATTGACACATATTCAGGTTACGGTCCGCTACCCAGCGTTGGACAAGAAATTCATTTTGAAATTCAAACACAACGGCAACGCGAAAATCCCGGTTATCAAGCTGAACGATGGATTAGTCAGAGTTTTGAGGCGCCAGGATTTAAAATCACCGTCGGCGGACGCATGGACGGTTTTTTGTTTAGTTTTCCTGCTCAGATCGAAGAAATAAAAAGCGCTTACAACATCGAAGCTTTACTCTCCATCTTGCGCGAGCAAAGTGATCACCCTTATCTCCGTCAATTACGCACCTACGGCTATATGCACTACCTGCAAAGTGGTGGAACAGAGCCCGAGCTCAGACTGATTCTTGCCTGCGCCCGCACGCGCAAGACAGAAATTGTGCCGGTGATTCTTGATACGCATGAATATAGCCAGTGGCTTCAGCGTCGGCTGGATGAAATTGCGACTGAGCAAAAGGCGTTCGAAAAACTTCATGCTCGCCGCAAAGCCGAGGCACAAAAACTGGTGTTTCCCTTTACTCAACCCCGAGCCGGACAACTTGAGCTTATGCAAACGGTTGAAAAAAATCTGCTGAGTGAAGATTCGCTTATGCTCCAGGCTCCGACCGGCGTGGGTAAAACCATTGGTGTTTTGTTTCCCAGCTTACGCGAAGCCTATAGCCGAGGAAATAAGCTCATTTACGTTACGGCTAAAAACAGCCAACACGAAGTTGCCGAAGAGGCAGTCAAAAAATTACAACAAGCGGGTTGCAAGGTCCGCGCGGTCACATTGCACGCCAAAACCAAGATGTGCTTCAAAGAAGAACCACATTGCAATCCACAAGTTTGCGAATTTGCCAAAGATCACTATGACAAAATAGCTAAAAATAATTTAACAGACGTATTAGCAAAGAAAAAAAATTTGTCCGCGACCGGTATTCAAAAGTTAGCCCGTAAATTCGAAGTTTGTCCCTTCGATCTGCAACTCGAAGCCGTCGCCAGAGCAGACGTGGTGATTTGCGATTATAATTACGTTTTTTCTCCGTACAATGCGAGGCCGCGCTTGGCACAAAACGGCTTTGGCTCTAAAAGCACGCCCAATTTGGTGGTTGATGAAGCTCACAATCTACCGGCCCGCGCCAATGAATATTTTAGCGCTAGACTCAATGAAAACGATCTGCGCGAGCACTTTGCTCAGGCCGTTGATCTTGCGCCTGAAACGCGAGCAGCCATCGAGGATGTGCGCTCAGCTTTATTCACCGTAATCAGCAAGTACGCAAGAGGCACTCCCGCACGTATCGAGATTGATCCCAAGGATTTCGAAGAACTGCAAACTCGCACAGGGCAAATGCTTTCACTTTATTTGTCACAAGGTCACACCTTAAAACTTAACGACCCAGTGCTGAAGTTAGGTAATGCTTTAACCGATTTTATCAATCGCGCCAATGAAATGGATGATAACTTTATTGCCACTTGGACGCCGGGACATCGCGGCGGAAGCTTGAAGATCTTGTGTTGCGATCCCTCGCGATGGTTGCGTGAATCTTATTCTGACTTTGCCAATGTGGTTGCTTTCTCGGCCACATTAAAACCTTTTGACTACTACGCACGGCTTCTTGGCTTCGCAAGCGACAACTTAGAGGTTGCTGAATTTCAATCCCCCTTTCCCCGAGAACGCCGAAAGGTACTTATCATTCCGCAGATTTCAACCAAAGTCAGAGACCGGTCTCAAAACTACAACAGAATTGCCGAAACCATCCAACGTCTGGTGCGGGTGAGGCCGGGCAACTATTTTGCGTTTTTTCCAAGCTTTGACTTTATGAACGAGGTGGCAGGGCGGGTTGACACTCCCGAATTCGATCACATTCTTCAGACACGTGAGATGTCGAGATCAGCCATCGAAACAGTGCTGGGTCGACTTCGCACCGGTAAAGCCCCAACACTTGTTTTTGCCGTTCAAGGCGGCGTGTTTGCCGAAGGGGTCGATTATCCGGGTGATATGCTGATTGGTGCATTTATTGTTGGACCAGCGCTTCCACAATTCGATTTTGAACGTGAGCAGCTGCGAGCGTTTTACGAACGCAAATATGGCCAAGGCTTTGATTATACCTACACTTATCCAGCCATGGCCAGGGTTGTACAAAGTGCGGGGCGAGTGATTCGATCGCAGACGGACCGTGGACTTATTGTGCTGATGGATCGACGTTTTCTTGAAGACAGCTATGTCAAAGCCATGCCACAGGACTGGTGCCCCTCGGGTCCCAGCAATCTTGTTTCTGAGCGCATCTTGAGCGATGTAAAGAAATTTTGGGATGAAAGTAATCATCATGAAATTTGCTGATCGCCCGCTTTTATTTATTGACTGCCAAACCACGGGCATGCGCCCCCCAAAGGGGCACTTGTTAGAAATAGCTTGGCAATGTGCCGAGCAACTCAAATCTTTTTTGGTGCGCTTACCAGACGGACATACAATTCCAGCGCGCGTGCGGGAAATCACAGGGCTTAAGGATGAGGACCTAACTCAGGCGGCACACCCGTGCGAAATTTCAGCAAGTCTTTTCGCCGATATTCCCAAAAATCCAATTTGGATTATTCATTACGCTCAATTTGAAAAACCCTTTTTAAATTCTCTATTAAGCGAATTTGGCGAGCTGAACACCTGGCCTGGCGACGTCTTATGCACCTATATGCTGAGCAAAAGGCTATTTCCAACTCTTCCATCAAGTAACCTGCGCGCCACTGCTGGGTATTTTGGACCACCCGTATTGGGACCGAACCGGGCCGCAACTTTTGTGCGTGCCACTGTGCAAATCTGGCAGGGACTTGAAAGCGAGTTATTGCGCCAAGGGCTGTCTGATTGGAACCAATTGAGTCAGTGGCTCCAACAATCAAAAACTCAAGCTCGCGCACGCAGTTCAAAAAGCAAAACCTACGAGTATCGCGTGGATCGCCTCAAACGCCTCAATCTTCCCGATCAACCAGGGGTTTATAGAATGCTGGCCAAAAATGGTGAAGTTCTTTATGTCGGCAAGGCCACTTCTCTTAAAAATCGGGTCAACAGCTACTTTCGCGGTAAAAAAGGAAAAGACGCTCGCAAACTCGAAATGCTTGCCCAAGTCTGGGACTTAAACGTGACAACCACCACTTCTCCACTTACGGCAGCTTTGCTTGAAGTCGATGAGATCAAAAAGTATGACCCTCCTTACAATGTGGTTCTTAAACGTGGGCGTCGACGTATTGTTTTTTACTCGCGCGATTTTTCTCAATTCTCCTTTGATCAGTCGCCCTCTTATCCTCTAGGCCCGTTGCGCCAACAAAACTGGCTCGAACACCTGCGCCTTATAAAAGAATCCTTGGATCAAAATCGATTTCAGCAGATTTTCTTTAACCCGATAGATGAGGATCTTTTGGCGCGCGGATTCTTTTTGTTTTTAAATTGGCACGATTTCTCAGCTATCGCCTGCAAGAAT
>JAYQON010000005.1:0-57891 GCA_038144835.1 Bdellovibrionales bacterium | reverse complement strand
GCAAGAATCTTCGCAGCTTGGTCGCCTTGTCGTTGCAGCTTTACAAAAAATTGGGTGAGCCAGACAATTCGGTCGCCGCGACCAGCGAAGAAAACTCTAGCGAAGAAGACCTCGCCAATGACGGGAAAAATGAGATTCCTCCCACGCCAGAAGAATTGGCAGCTAAATTTGAGCGCCTCTTTAGACGGGCGGGAGCCGAGTATTGGCAAAGACATCGCTTGACCCGGCTACTCAATGCACGTGTTATTTTTAAAGTCGAAGACAAAAGCGAGGAGCTTCAACTCTATCGCGGTCATCTCACCCCAGCATTTAAAAACGATGATATTTTTTCATCTGCTCCCTGGTCAGGGCTAGATGTGGAAACCTACGACCGCATATCTGTTTTATTCAGTGAACTCAAAAAATACCCGCACCAAATTGACCGGCGAGATTGATACCTCGCGTTTACATATCAACTGGCCGACCAGCTGGAATCGTTTATGCACTGTAAGAAAAAAGCGGGGGCACTATGGGATCCACTTACAATGACGCTCACTCACTGTGGCAGCAGGGCGAAAAGCCACTGTTTAATACTCTGAGCCGGCATTTGAATGTCGACACCTGCATTATCGGTGGGGGCATCGCTGGGCTATCGATTGCCTACTACTTAATTAAAGAAGGGCAATCTGTGGCAGTTTTGGATCGTGAACGCCTAGGCCTTGGGGAATCTGGCCTCACCTCGGCCCACCTTTCATCTGCCATTGATGACTCGTATGCAGTTCTACAACGATTGCATGGCCACGAGGGCGCGCGCCTTGCGGCTGAAAGTCACACTCATGCGATTGATTGCATCGAACAAATTCAAGCTGACGAAAATATTGAATGTGAATTCAAACGCGTGGATGGCTACCTCTTCTTAAGCCCCACAGACAACCTAGATAAGCTAATGCTCGAGCTCACTGCGGCCCGCGCATCCGGGATCACCGATGTGCGCATGGTGCCACGCGCACCCTTAGAATTTTTTGAAAGCGGTCCATGTCTGCTGTTTCCACGCCAGGGGCAATTTAACCCTCTTAAATATCTCAGTGGCCTTGCTCATGCCGTGCAAAGACAAGGAGGACAGATCTATACACACACGGATGTTTTTGAACTGCATGGCGGTCACCCTGCCACGGTCAAGACCACTCGAGGATTTAATGTCGAATGTGACAACATCGTTGAGGCGACTAACGTTCCCATTAATAACAAACTGGCTATTCACACCAAAAATGCAGCTTACCGAAGTTACATGATTGGTGTTGCCATGCCGCCCAATCTTTCACGCGACATTCTTCTTTGGGATACGGCCAAGCCCTATCACTATGTGCGCTTTGCTAAACATCCAACCACTTTTGAGGATCTTATTCTTATTGGCGGCGAGGATCATCGCACCGGACATGAGTTCAATGCCGAAAACCATTTCAAACAACTTGAGCGATGGACCAGCGAGCGCTTAGGCTTAAACGCTCAATCATTGGCTCGCTGGTCTGGCCAGGTGATGGAGCCTATTGATGGGCTTGCCTATATTGGCAGAAACCCTCTGGATAGCGAGAACGTTTACATTGTAACGGGAGATTCAGGACACGGAATTACTCACGCCACCATCGCTGGGATGATCATTCGCGATTTGATTCTGGGACGCAAAAATCCATGGGCCCAACTTTATGATCCCCGCCGTCTGAACCTTAGAAGCCTCGGCGAATACCTGCTTGAGACCGCGGCTTCTGCCTTGCCTTATGGCGACTGGTTAGCAGATGGTGATGTCCGCTCGTTGGAGGACATTAAAACCGGAGAAGGAGCCGTGCTCAGAGATGGATTACGTCGCCTAGCAATTTACAAAGACGAGCTTCACCGTCTACATTGCTTCTCTCCTATCTGTACCCACTTGGGGGGCCTCGTGCGCTGGAATTCAGCTGAAAAAACTTGGGATTGCCCCTGCCACGGCTCTCGCTATGATCGCTTCGGCCAGGTGATTAATGGGCCTGCGGTCAAAGAACTCACAAGCGTCCATGAACCCCATGCGACGCAAACACAAATGCTCAAAGGACTACAAGGCGAGTGCTGATTGCAATTGAATGACAAGCCAAGAGGACATCCCTTGGCTTGTCTTCTTCTTACCAGGTGATTAAGTTCGGGCCGTAGGTACTGGCTCAATGCGAATGCCATGCTCACGCTTGTCTTCTTCAGTCTTTTCTCGCGTAACTCCGACAAGCGCAAAAACCGCTACGCCTAAAATATAATGTAAGTACTCTTGACCCGGCGACATGGTGCCACGATAAGCGAAAAGCCAGGGAGCAACCATTAAAAAAATCCCCAGCAGAACATCGAAAGTCATGTGTGCCCCAAGCGGAATCAATTTAAGAAGTGAGAAATAGTAGTTGGTAAACACACTGTATAGAGCTAAAATAAAGCCCGCAAACAAAAAGACGTTGCGCGCGGATGCAATGTCACCAAATCCAAAAATATACGGACAAAGCACGAGCACAACCGCAGCGACATAGTCGATGATATTGTGCGCTTTTAAAGACAACATGGTGGCCTCCTTAGTTTTTGTGAATCCCACATGCACAAAGTATCTTGCATATATCGAACCACGTTGAAGAATATTACTGTGTACCTTCTCAAACTCCTCTGGGGAGAGCTATAACACCGACCATTTTTTTATCTCTATCCACAACAACCAAACGTCGAATCTGCTGCGCATGCATCAGCCGAGTGGCCTCCTCAATACTGCTATCTTCAAAGCACCATACCACCGGGCTTGACATAATCTCGTTGACGATGGACTGGTCAGGATCTAATCCGCGGGCCACAGCCTTAATGCAAATATCACGATCCGTAACCAGACCCAGAATTTTTTGACCATCGCATACGGGCATTTCACCGATATCGTAAAGCTCCATTTTGCGCGCGACTTCTCTTAGGCTCGCCGTTGGCCGTATGACCAGGACTTCAGAAGTCATTAGATCTTTGAGTTTCATAGGCCTCTTCCTCGCATGAGGGATAGTCCCAGCAAATCTCATTCCGAAGCGTCTGCAAGAGCTAGACTCGGCCTATTCGTCTCATCTGCGGTAAACTAAAATAGTGGTTGCCTTACATTCTGGGCTCATGCTCTTTGGTATTTATCCTAGGCTACCGCAGTTGCGCTGAACCGCAATACACTCGTCAGCCCGCGACCGAGAAGACTTTAGAAATCTCTAAATAAAAAACCCGGACAAACGCAGCCCGGGCCTTCAAATCATTGATTGTCACCCAACAATCAATGGAAGTAATTTGCAGTGATTGCTTGCATTCACTGCAAATAATCTGAGCGACTTGATGCTTTGGCTGCGCTGGCGCCTGCTGAGCTTCGTATATTTTCAGCACTTATGGCTGTGCCTGCTTGGCGGGACGATGAGCTCATCATACCTCGCACCGGCTCAACCACCTTATTGGTAATTGAACGCACACCGCTAGCAACACTACGCAAACTACCGTAGGCTCCTTGCCCGAGCGAGTTTGTGCGCTGACGTAAACTTGATCGGCGTGCGGGACCATTGGCCGGATCAAGAAAAAACATGGCCCCTGCACCCAGAGCCAGGCCGCTAATCAGCCAAAGCGCGCGCGAAGCACCCGTTTTTAAAGTGGCACCCTCGGCCCATTTTTCAGAAGTTGGGGATGAAAATTTTTTTTCGCTTTCACTGGAACTGCTTTGCATATTGGTTCTCCTCAAATTTTTGTTGAATAATCACTTCGACTACTGAAGACGCGTTTTTCCCTGTCCCTGCAAACTCGGTACAGTTTCCGCGCGATCATATATTTTTAACTTATTAATCACATCTTTAACGCCCTGAACTTGGCGAACACAATCGACCAGTTCCGCCACTTCATGGGCCAAAATCTCCCCACTGAGAACGACCACACCTTCTGCCGCATCGACTTGAATCGAACGCGCATGAGTGACCCTATGGCCAAACTCCGAACGCACCCGCTGAACGAGAGTCTCATCACTGACTGACCGGGGCGCCGACAACGCACGTTTGAGTTGGGAATAAAGTCCCCAGGTTCTGTTGTTCAAATCATGACTCAAACCCACCGAGACGCGCAGAAATTCTTTTTTGAAGTGCACCATCTTGTCACGAAGATAACCTCGACGACGAGGACCAGAAACAGGATCCAGAAGCACCGTTGCCAAAGCACCCACTCCAGCTCCCGCCACAAAAGCCCACACCGATCGATTGTTGCCCTGTTTTTTCATTATTAACCTCCACAAGCGCGCCGATTGAAGGCTTGCAAAATACTTTCCAGGATTGAGGTGTTCTGCAAACAAAAAAAAAGGCAAAAACGTCCGTTTCTGCCCCCTATAAAAAATCAAGTTGCGGTTGCTTTATCTCTAACCAGCTCTGCGGCGCGATCCAGAAAACTTATTGAAGGTCTCAAAACGAGCCCGCGTGGAAAGATTGTCTTCCCTACGCTTTAATGGATTGGCTGCTGGTTTGGCCGCACGCTCCTGCAGTTGCTTTTCTTTATTCTCTAACAATTTCCACATAAATCCCTTGGGCGCTTTCGCCGTGGGTTTGGATGCGACTTTTTTGGCCTTGGCCTTGGCGTGCATTCGCGCCGAAGATTTTTGGGTAATTTTTGGTTTTTTGGCTTTAGCTTGAGTGCGTGCTTTTGGCATGAGTACCTCCACCCAACTGTTTCGGCATTCTACCAATCACAATGAAGGGCCGCTCTCAAAAAGAGGCAGTTCCGAAAAGACTATTCACAGACAACATTTTTAGATCTAGAGTCTTCTTACACCCTTTGCCGCGGGACTTATATCCACAGGGGCCTTCAGAACTTTGAGACCCGCCTCTGAACTATAAAATCCCATTTCTGTATAACGTCGGGCCAGGCGATAAAATTCTCGTCCCTTCTCTTCTCCCGGCTGATACAAAGACTTGTAGCGCAACCGATCAAGGACCTCACGTTTTTGCTGATCATTCAACTCGCGAAAGCGCCGATGATATTGACGACGCGACATCTGATCGATCCAATTCAATCCCACTCGAAAGCGATTTTGTAGCTCGTGATCGTATAAAATTTGAAGATCAATAAACTCTGCCACCTTGGCTTCACGAGCCCCAGGAAATTCGCCACTCGGCATAATTGCGGCAGTGAGATTGTCTAAAGTTTGAAATTCATCGAGGGTAAATGATTTTGGCTTGAATGTCTTTTTGCCCGTCAAATGGATCTGTTGAGTACTCTTTAAGGCGAACACCAACGAAGGACAAAGAGACAGAATATTTACAACTATTAAGCCAATATGAAAAATAATCAGAGAACGCATACCCACTATTCTCTGGCCCTCACAAAAAATCTACCTTACGACAAATGATTTGTCGAAAGGTCTTCTTGAGTTTAACTCTCCCTATAATTGCATAAAAAGCGCGAAATGAGCGTTTATTACAACATTTGAACTTTTCTTGCATGAGCACGTCAAACAAAAGACGAGGCTTTCCCTTTTAGTATCTCTTGCGCGTACCTCTTACCAAGCTCAACACCAGGTTGATCAAAAGCATTGATGTGCAAGACTTCACCAACCTGAGCAATGACCATTTGCCATAGCATGAATAGAGCTCCCAGTGTATCCTCGTCGACTTTGTCTAAGAGCACACCACCCTGGAGAATTCCGACATCATCTAAAGAACGCTGAAAGGCTTCCGCCTCGCTCGCTAAAATTTTACCAAGAGAAATTGTCTGACCAGCAAATGGCATTTGCGGAAAAAGCTTGGGCACAAAATTTTCATCTGCATTTTCGACCTCGCGCACCCGCAGAACAAAGACATATTTGTCCTTGGGACCCTCAATTAACTGCTGAACTAAAGAATGCTGATCGCGCGGCCCCAAACACGCCAAAGGAACACTTGTGCGGGCGGCAATCTCTCCATTACGGCTAAGCTTTTTGCCCAAAGATTCAGACCACAGTTGAGTCCACCATTCGCCAAAAACTTTGAGTCGCTCTGCATAAGTCCACATCTGGGTCGTCCAACATTGACGCTGCCACGAATCAAGAATGGCTGCACTCAACATAGACACCTTGTCGATCTGGGTTAAAGCCCACTGAGCCCCGCGACGAAAACGCTCAGGTTCTAAGCCCATCAATGCCGCAGGAAACATTCCCACCGCAGTTAAAACGGAAAACCTTCCACCCACGTCGTTGGGAATCCAAAGTATTGAAAATCCCCGTTGCTGAGCCCATTTTTGTAAAGGCCCTTCTCCCGGGCTGGTAATGACAGTCACGCGCTCGGCTTGAAAAAGCTCCGGCACCTGCGCCGCCAATTTTTCAGTCAACGCTAACGTTTCTAAAGTGTTACCACTTTTTGAAACGATAACCAGATGTGTCTTATGCCAAGCAGACCTCGCTAAAAGACCATTCCATGTATGTGGATCCGGCGATTCAAGAAATGTTATGTTGCATACACTTTTATGACGAAAGGCTTCATAGATCACTTGGGTACCTAAGCTTGATCCACCAATTCCTACTACTAAAACTTGTTCAGGCAAGCTGACAAGTTTAGCCCTATCTTTTAGGGCCTGCCAGTCATGGTCTCCCTCACATATGCGAGTGAAACCTGCTTCGGAACGAGCAAGAACATTACGCCACGAGGCAATCAAAGATTGCTCGCGTTCGCTAGACAATGCTGAAATGTGATGTAAATCAATCATGATTTATGGGTATCAGGTGGTCTTCGACCGCACAATCAATATTCAACCTCTATCACCTTGTGCTCAGGCACAGAGCTTGGCGCTCTCGGCAAAGCTATCTCAAGCCAGTCATTGACCAGTTCAGGCGCACCCTAAACGCCCGGTTGAGGTGCTTGAGCCATCCGCGTGCGACGCAGTTTTCCATTTTGATAATCAATACTCTCGTCTCACGACCAGAGGAGTCGCCAATTGAGGAATCTGATCCACAATCGAGAATCAAATAACTTCTATTTACTAAGACCTCATATATTCAAAGCGAAAAAGTTCATCGCTGTAGACCTGAAAAGCAATAGCAAGATTCTGAGCAGGGACATAAATACGTGTTTCGATCCATTGATATTCTGAGGTGACTTTATTTTTTGTCGTAGCACCTGCAGACAAAACAGCCAGAACACACATTAGGTCAAGAAGAAGTCTCAACATATTTCTCAACTAACCAACCTTCAGGATTTTCTGTCACAAACACCAGGACATAATGTCCCAATTTCACCTTGATAAGCGCCGTGCAGACGGCATTGCACTTGCATTACCCAATAGCAAATTTACGAAAAAGGGTGACTCTATGATTCGCGAAGTTGAAGGCGACATTTTACTATCTAAATCTGAAGTTGTAGCGCATGGCGTAGCTGTCGATGATGACTTTAAACAAGGCTTAGCTCTTCAATTGCGCGAAAGATGGCCTTCTTTGTACAAGGACTTTCGCCATTTTTGCCAAACTCGCACCCCGGAGGAAGGTGAAATTTGGACATGGAAGGGCCATGGCACTGCGGTTATCGCCAATTTACTCACACAAAAGCCACCGGCTCACAAAGGCGATCACCCTGGTCGAGCGACCCTTCAAAATGTAGCTCATTGCCTTAAGAATCTTGCTAAGGACGTGGAAAAAAATAGCTATAAAAGCGTAGCCATCACCAGGCTAGCCACAGGAGTTGGCGGACTTGAGTGGAGCGAAGTCAAACCCCTGATCGATCAATACTTAGGGAGTTTAAATATTCCCATCGTGATCTATTCAAAATATGTGAAAGATCATGCTGGTGAATAGATAACCAAACAGAAAGAACCAATAAATCAGAGGTAGGGCGAATCTAAATGCCTACCTCTTCCCACTAAAAGCGGCGAGCCGATAGCCATTTTGGAATTTCACGACCAAAAATAACATCAACGAGGCATTTTGCAGTGTGAAACGCCAGACCAATACCATGACCCGTGTAGCCGCCCAAAAAATACACTTGAGAATCATCGGGAAGCGACCCAACCATGGGCTCGCCATCTTTTGAAAAACCCATTACGCCCGACCAACGATGAGTGACTCGCTTGCCATCAAATTGCGGCAAATGAGTTCGAACAAAATCATGCAACGCATCTTGAATCACGTCTGTAATGTGATCTGAGTACCCAACCTCTGTGGCCTTTTCCAATTGCCTAAAACCACCAATCAAAAGCTCACCTGTGGGTAACTGGCGAAAATAATCCAAATAGAAATTGGCATAGCAAGGCCCATCCATAAATCTCGGGACCTTTTCCATCATCAAAATCTGACCGCGCGTCGGGTAAATCTTATCCGCGAAATAGGGATGCAATTGAGCTGAATATCCGTTTAATGCCAAGATCACCATTGAACATTCGATATCACCCGTATCCGTTCGCAATCGACGAGTACCGGAGGGCCCAGGCTCTATTGAATGCACATTCACGTTACCGATCATACTGACCCCTGGGGTCTTAGCAAAAATTCGCTCCATCAAGCGCACCGGGTGAACACTAGCATCATTCACATATTTTATGCCTCCCACAAATTTATGCGCACCCACCAATTTTTGAATTTCGCTTCCGTCATATACCCTAACTGGTATATCGAGTTTGGCCATGATTTCAGCGACTGATTGCAATTCTTTAAATTCTGGTTCAACCGCAGCCAGAGAGTAACAGCCTTTTTTTTCAAACTGCAGAGGCTCGGGATCTTGCTGAACTATATTTTCCTCAATGAGGCGCAAATTTTCCTCTGAGAAACGCCATATTTCCGTAGCTTGATGCAAACCGTGTTTATTTACCATACGATTGAAGTGCTCAACCGAACCACAGGTGATAAAACCGGCATTACGTCCACTGGCACCCGTCCCAATGCGACCGCGCTCGACCACGGCAATATTCAGAGATGGATCCTCTTTTTTTAACCAGAAAGCTGCTGAGAGCCCAGAAATCCCAGCTCCAACGATAACCACATCAAAACTTCGCGTTTCACTCGCACCACTGCGATCCAGCCAGTAAGATGTGCTCATTTCCCCCCCTTTTTTTCTCTACAAATATTTAATCATTTCCTCTGCTGTACACCGACAAGGCTTTCCGCAACGTGTACATACATAATCGATTTCCATCCAGTACAATGGATGAATTGCAACAACTTCAAATCCAAGTCCACGCAGGTAACGACCCGAAGAGTCGTTAGGAGACTCTTTCCAAGAATGACAAACTACAGCCTCTGCTGCCATTTTTTTCAGAACTTGCAATGCCTTAAGCGACAATTTTGTGCCCCAGCCTTTTCCGGTCAGGACTGAATCAACGAATAGGCTTTGAAAATAGGCGGTTCGCTGGGGATCACATTTCCAGAGATGAGGACTTAAGCCTTTACCTTTGCCCCCAGTCCACTTGCCAGGAGCACAGGTTAACCGAATCCCTCGCACTTGCTCAAGATCATCCACGAGCACAAACGAAGCCACGAGATCATCTTTTTGTGAACGTTGAACATACGCTTGCAGTTCAGCTTGCGAGTAATAGTTGATGCCGATCGCCCGATCGGTAAAGGCCTTTACGGAGTCGATATCTTCACGCCGGAATTCTCGAATATGCATGAGTTTCAAATCACAGCACGACTCACGGGTGTGGGCAAGGCCCCCAAGCATTGTCTTTTTGCTGCATCACGCCGGATTCACCATTGATATGAAAAATTAACGGAGCTTTCTCGCTTATCAGTATTGTGCTGCATAGAAACATTTGCCTTGGTGTTTAAAAGATTATTTACGCTCAATTGAATCTCTTGATTGCGAGAGGTGAACTCGCACTTGAGCTTAAAGTTTGTCTCAAAAATAAACCCAAGCCCCTTGCTTCCTACAAGACCAGCTTTAACCTTCATGCTTTTGCCCGAGGTAGGATAAGTGCTTGCAGACGAACCCTCCAGGGGAACCCCCCTATTGTCACTCCCAGTCAACTCCCACGAGGCCCAATTTTCAATTTGCTCTCCAAGTCGCTCCACTTCACCAATAGGCTCAGCCAGATTATGTAAGAGAATTTCTTTGCCGATAGATTCTGGCGAGCGTCCTTTAAGACGGTCAGGAAGCAAGGTATTCTTGGGATGCCGAGACTCGTCGATGTCTTTAGGCGCCAGCTCGCGAATATCCGTCTCATCATAGGGCGACATATTTTGAAACAGAGCAAATAAAGAGGCAATAGCCACGCAAATAAGAAGGACTCTGAACCGACGGTGCTTGAGTGTCTTCCGCATAAATTCTTGTCGGACAAAACCCACTCATAATTAAATTCCACAACTATTTGGCGGCGCAGGGTGATTCTTTGCAATCGGCAATGCTAAACTACCCCGTATGCGCGATTTAGAATTTATTATCAGTGCGCGTGAACAAAATCTCAATGGGCTCACCATTCGCCGACTTTTACCGCAAGTTCAGTATAGAATGGTTGGTCCCTTTATTTTTTTTGATCACATCGGACCAACCCATTTGTCGCCAAATCAAGGCCTTGACGTCAGGCCACATCCTCATATTCACCTGGCGACGGCCACTTATTTATACTCTGGTCAAATTCGCCACCGCGACCACCTGGGGTCTGATCAGATTATAAATCCGGGAGATTTGAATTGGATGATCGCTGGTCGAGGGATTGTCCACTCCGAACGGACTCCCGATCCTTTACGCACAACCGGTGGCTTGCTCAATGCCGTTCAGATTTGGGCAGCTCTTCCTGAGGAGAAGCAAGATGTTGCGCCCGGATTTTGGCATTACTCCAAGGCATCTCTGCCGTGCTTTTCAAATCAAGGAGCTCACATCACGCTTTTACTTGGAAACGCTTTCGGACATGGCAGCCCGGCGCCCATTCTTTCGGATCTTTTTTATATGGATTGCCAATTAGAAAAAGGAGCCGAGCTCATCCTTCCCTCCGAAGGCCGCGATGGGGCTGTTTATCTGATTGAGGGCGAGTTGCTAGCTAACGGCCAAAGGCTGAGGCCCTTTGAAATGGGTGTCGCTCTGCGCGCTGGCGATATTTTCTTAAAGGCTAGCGAAGAATCCCGTTTCTTACTTTTCGGGGGAACCTCAATCGGACCCAGGCAAATTGACTGGAACTTTGTTTCAACTCATCAAGACAACATTACCCGAGCAAAAGCCGACTGGAGCAATGGCCCAGGTTCAGATCGTTTTCCTAAAATCCCTGGCGACCAAGACGAATTTATACCGTTGCCCATCGATTTAAGGGTTGTAAAACCTTAATTCTGTCATCAATATTTTTGGTGTGATAGGGAAACTCATCTTCACGCTGCTATCTTTAATTTTGCTTTGCAGCCTTTATATCTGGGCTCTTGGTTCGGGGCGTTTGGGACCCTATGGTCTGTTTGGCAATCAACTCGCTAACAAAGATCATTGGCTCGCTATCGTGGGAGATAGTGGCGTGACGGGTGCCGCCAGCAGCTCGGCTCTCGAAGCCAAAGCCGAAACCTTGTTGTCTTTGTTTTTACACACCGTCAACGGGACACCTCATGCTGCACAACTCCCTTTACTGCAAGATTTTCCCACACCTCAGCGCTTTGGTATCGAACAAATAGAGCCACTCACGCGCGTTCCTTATTCTCGCAAAGAGTACGATCTCGCCAACGGCAGACTGGGTATTTTACTACTTAACCTAGGCGCAAGGCTGTCACAAAAGCTGGATGTGCATGAAAATAGTTTTGGGTACATGATTGGGCGCGCGTTGAGCATTCAATCTCGCGACATTGTTTTGGTCGGACAAGATGGCGTTGGCATTCAATCCATCCCAGCACAGTTTGCTCGAATTTACGAGATGCAAACGCAGACTCTTCCGCCATTGATTCTGGTATCGTTTACAGCCAATGATTTTTGTGATGCCAGCGTTTTTAAAAACAGTCTGCAAAAAACAACACTCGAGTTTAAAACGTCACTGGCGCGAGCATGGCAAGAGACTGAGCCATATTTAAAGGCTCATCCTCTGGGGACTCGTATCGTGGTTTTAGCGCCTTTAGATGTTGTACAGGTAGTGACCAATCCTCAAGTGCTTGCGCAAAGGGTGGAGGTTGAAGGACAGGGTCAAATCACCTGTGGTCAACTGCGCAATGGAAACAACAAACTCACCATCGCCTCTTGGTTGGTGTTGCGAACACTGAACTTGATGTGCCCGTCAGTGACACAAGCCTTGAACCAGAACCAAGAGCATCTGCGCTTTTTGCGTCAAATTCAAATGGAGTTCTCGGCGATCTGGAAGAAGCAAGTTGAATTTCTAAACGCTCAACACTCCCCGCCTGCGCTGCAATGGGAATATTTGGAAGATATTCGCTCGCTCGTATATTCCGATGGTGATGTGAGTAATGATTGCTTTCATCCATCGGCAAGAGGACATGCCAAGTTGGCTGATTTTATATTAAAAAATTCAACTCTACTTACTGATCAGAAATAGTGCTTTCGTCTTTTTTTTGCTCAAGACTGGAAAAAGGATCCGAATCGTCAACCCGAGTGCCTTCTCGATGCTCCGACATGGTGTGATGAGCCGACTTGCCCGTGATTCCGACCCATTCAGGATAAAAAATCATCAGGAAAACGTAGCCCCCGACACCTAAAAATACCAGTAGCAACATCAATACAACTGCTAATTCCATCACTCCCTTATAACACCGCGTAAGGCCAGCGAACAGAGCTAGATTGCACTTGCTATCTGTCCGTCGACTTGTGAACACTAAAGACCGGGTGATCACCAATCGATTTTTGGAGACAGTTATGAAAAGTTACCGTTTTCTACTCGGTTTTTTTATCCTTATGCCTTGCGCCTGGTTTTCATCGCTGAGTTACGCCACAGATTGCGAACGAATTGAAAGTCGGTTGCATGAGGGTGATATCATCTTTTTAGGGCTCGACAGCCCCTTTTTCAAACGTGTAGCTAGAGCCACAAACAGCTGGGTGTCGCATGTAGGATTCGCTATGCGTTCAATACAAGGTCAATGGATTGTCTATGAAAGTAAAATCCCTTTTTCAACCAAGACGCCATTATGCCAATATTTAAAAAGGGCCGCACCCGGCGAAATTGCTGTGCGACGCTTCATGGGGGAGCTTACGGATGAAGACTTAAAAGAGATCCGTGCAGAGGCAGAAGCCCGCCTTGGTATTCTCTACCATCAGGGTTTTAACTATGATTCTACTCGCCAGTTTTGCTCAAAGTATGTGCATGACGTCTTTGCGATGGCCCTCTCACGTCGCGGGCGAGCGGTCCAAATCGGCGTTGTAGAAACCTTTGCTGACGTTTTGGCACGCGCCAAACGTGAACTCAATGCCGGGGAGTACGAAAATCTGCTCAGTTTCTGGCAAACTTGGTTTCTACCCGTGGGTGGGATCCCCTTTGATCGGCGAACCATTACGCCGCACTCTCTCTTGATCGATGACGATCTGGTGACAATCCAGCTGTAAGTTATAAACTTGGAAATTTTTCGCGGGACCTACCCCGATAATGTGTGTTACACATCTACTTTCTTGTCGTACTTGCGCCCGTAGCTCAGCTGGATAGAGTACCTGGCTTCGAACCAGGGTGTCGGAGGTTCGAATCCTTCCGGGCGCGCCATTTGTCAAAGTATACGAACCAAAAATACAAAAAATCTGATGTAGCGCCAGGCATGTAGTGAAAAGCCATGTGTCCGGAATAAAGTGTCACCTATATCTCAAGAAGAACACACCTTTATCAACCGTGTTCTCTCCACCCCTTGAGATAGCATCTTATCTGCGCCGGAGGCGAGCTTCCGCAATTGCGTCATTCCAGCCCAGGAATCGCCACTTAACATAAAGGTAAAAATCAAAAGAGGAGACCTTCAACCCAATGTTTGAGGTAAGAAGAGACAGCGTAAGAGCAGATTCATCTCTAACAAAGTGATCGGGATCCAAATTTACACCCGCTTCGTCAAGCAAACGCAGGATCTGCAAAATCTGAGGATCGGTAAGGTTTTTAAAAATAGGAAGGTGCGGTGTTTCAATGTTAGCATCTTTTGCCGATCCCACGTTGTGGGACTCAGGATCAACACCCGCAATCGCTAGAGCCTGATGCCAACTGCCAAAACGTTTGCGAGCGGCAACAACCAGAGCCGCTCCCGAGGCTCTTCGTCCAATCACACTCTCAATCCAATGCGACACCTGGGGATTTTTCATCGAACGCAAACGAGTGACCCCCAGAACAAAACCTTTTTGATCAAGAATCCGGATCGCCGAGATGATCTGTTCCTTTGACCAAGAGCCATAATGACTGAACCAACGCTCACGAGGAATACCCGCTTTTTTCATTAACTCGTACCAACTACCATGGTATTTTTCAGCCGCATCAAAAAAAGACCTACCCTGAATCGGGTAGCCAAATTCACGTAGGCAAAGATCTTCTAACTCCCGACCCGAATGAACGATGGATCCGGGCTTTAAGCTCACATCGAGCTCATCTAATCTTTGCACAATCGCAACCAAGTCTAGCTTACGGAAAGGTACACGCGGCCTACGCAATCGAACAGTCGAAGGATCTATTCCGGCGGCAACCAAAGCCATATCCCAGGATCCAAAAATTCTCTGACCTGCTCCAAGGATTTGTTGCGACTTAATTTTCCGGCCTATAGCTTGTTCAATCAAGCGTGATACCTGTTCGTCATTTCCTCGATCCAAAGCGCCTACATTCAGAGAAATTTGATTTAAATTCAAAGTCCTTATGACAGAAAGAACATCTTCACGATTCAACGAAGAGCGTTTTTTTACAGTGGAAACCACGTTATTTTGCGGAATTAACTTATCCTCACAGGAGTCTGCCGAGAACGCCGATTGCGGAAAAAGGCTAAGCATCAGTCCTAAGATTACAGTGGCACTTCGGGATACTTGTTGAATTAAATTCATATTTAGCGAATCCAAGGCTCGTAGGTAATGTTTCGTATAATTAAATGCTGAACAGAGCACTATTTGTGCCAATAAAATATCCCTATCTTAGACACTGACTCGCTTCGAGAATCCTTAAAGTTGTCACAATTTCCGCTCCAAAAAGAATTCTCAATTTAAATGTTTCAAAAAAGGAATTCACCAACACCCGTCAAGATCAGCTGTGCGGACTCCGATCTAAATATTAGGAGTAACCTACACAATGGAACGTTACCGGATTCTCTTACTGTCTACCCTTGCCACTTTCGCACTTGGATGTCAGAGAACGCCCGACAATGAATCCGCGCGGATAATCATTCAAGTGCCCGAGGCGTTGAACAAGACTGAAAATACAGGCGCTCCGAACACCACCATGCCGACAGATCGCAAGATCTGCTACGGCGTGAATGTCACCGGGCCCGGTATTGCGCTGCAAACACCCAACACCTGCAGCCTTGCTAGCGGTTTGCTCGCAGGCTTTGTCGAACCCGGTAAAACCGTCGAAATCACAGTTCCGCGCGGAGAAAATCGCAGCATTGAGCTTTACGCCTTTTTGCAAAGCCCGGGACAAAATGCGCCTTGCCCACAATTCGCACCCAGCCTTTCCAGCAATATGGTTTCGCGAATCTACAGGGTCGGCTCCACAAGCGGCGTGAATCTGCTCAAAGACACCGAAACGGTAGACATCACCGCGTCTTTCCCAGGTCTGGCCAATCACATCGGACAAGAACTTGGCATGCCGGCCACTTGTATAGCCACCATCAATCCGCCGCAACCGACCGGCTTTCAGGTTTCCTCGGGCGCAGGAATCGCCACGGGCGGAGGCAAAAAACTTTTCGGACGCATCGGCACGCCCGCCGCTGCAAATGTCGCCACCGGGGGCGGCAAGAAATTGATTCAAAGGTAAATAAGAGGGGTTTTACATGGGTTGGAAAATACTGAACAGGACGTTTTTAGCTGCGGCAGCGCTCGTCAGCGCGATTCCTACGGCCCAGGCTTTGGATTTGAACGCCGGTTTCAACTTTGACGGCGTACTCGTTGACGATTCGACAGGTAGCCCGCACACGAGCCCGGTCGCAGTGCGCTTTCAGGTTCTCAGTCCCAACGACTGCGTGCTATTTGAAGAATCTCACAGCCAGGTAACTCTAAGCTCCGATGGCTCATTCTCTGTTCGCGTGGGTAGCGGTACTAGAGCCGCAGCAAGTGTCGACGGGGGGCTGCTTCTCAGACATATCTTCGCCAACCCATCAACACAGCTCAGATCTTCTGCTAGTAGCTGCACAAATGGATACACTCCAGCCAACGGCGACGGCCGAAAGCTGCGCGTTTTTATCGATGGCACCCCTTTATCTCCCGACTTCCCGATAGCACCGGCACCCATGGCCACCGTCGCCGAATCCGTGCAGGGATTGACGCCCACAGATTTGGTTGTCGCCAAAGGCAATTCATCTATCGACGGAAACCTGGATTTGATCAATTCAAGCCCGTTACGTTTTCGTAATTCCACGACAAACTTTGTGGCAGTCCGAGCGCCTCACTCATTACAGAGTTCAGTGACGTTGACCCTGCCCGATAGTGGCGGAGCCAACGGCCAAGTTTTGTCGACGGATGGCAACGGAGTTCTTTCGTGGATTAATCTTCCGACCGCTGGCGGTAGTTCTCAGTGGGAGCCTTCAACAATTGATGAGAGTGAAATTTCAGGTTTGATTACAGAAGTATCCACAGCTAGCCCATTACTTGGTGGTGGAACTGATGGCGCTCTCACTCTCATTATTGATACTGGAACAGGCGCAAATCAGATCGTACAGTTAGATGGTTCAGCCCGCATTCCAGCGGTAGATGGTGGACTACTCACCAACGTCAATGCCATGAAATTAGCGGGTAAGCCTGTGGCGTCTGCAGGCACGCCCGCGCACGGATCAGTGTTAATGTGGAACGGGACCTTTTGGGAGCCAGTAGTAGTTAATGGAGGCGGTAGTGGTGGTGGCAGTAGCTCTTGGACCAGTGATGGCAGTAATCTCTTTTTTAATGGCGGCAGGGTCGGCATTGGAACCAATAATCCCCAGGCCCAACTTGAAATCTTTGGTTTGGGTCCCTCCAGCGCGCTAATTATTCCACGTGACACCACCATCAATCGACCAATGAACGTGACAAACGGAATGATCAGATACAACACCGATACCAACAAATTCGAAGCCTATGAGGCGGGTCTCTGGAGAAACATGATCAGTTCCTCAGGGCCTTTAACAAGCTTAAAATCACAAATTACTTACATTTCAAATACGGATGCCGGCAAAATTTTTAACCTAGACTACGACTTTGGATCCTACGGACAACAGGCTACGATTTATCTACCGAATCTAGCGACAGTTCCCGACGGTTTTAGCGTCACGATCACTCGCCAGGTACCTCGGCCGCTCAGAATTCAACCTTACCCCGCTAGTCCAGACCGATTCTCAGCCAACGTGCCAGAGATCGAGATGAAGAGCAGAAACCTTCAATCCGTAACGATAACCAGGTTGGGCTTATATTGGAAACTCGTCAACCAAACTGAGGAGTGTGTGATCGGTCAAGAATGCTGGACGCCGGTTTCTACCAGCGGGATAAAGCAAATCTACGTCGGCACCTATAAAGGCTATCAGTATTTCACGACTCCCGGCGGATGCACGGACTACCCCCCTACGACCTGCAGCGGAGGGACGGATTCAGTGAAGAAAGTATGGGCATCGGGAGAGACGATGGGCGGCAATAGTGCGGGGGGTTCAGCGCCCGCTCTTGGTACACCGACCGAGAGCAGCTACACTGACGCCGCAGTGCCATGTTCAATTTGTGGCACTATGGGTATGGCGGAGTATTTGGGAACGTTCTTTGCCAATACAGCCGCCGCAAAATACTGTGCTAACATGACCTACGCCGGATACGCAGATTGGTACTTACCGTCACAGGAGGAACTTGCTTTCCTACGCAGAAATAGCGCGACGATCGGCGGATTTCAGTACTCAACTCACTATTGGTCCAGCACGGAGAGCGATGGCGGTTCTGCCGTTGCCGTCAGTGCGAGCGGTGTGGCGCATGACGTTTATAAATCGGAAGAAATGTTCGTACGCTGCGTGAGGAGATGGTGACCAAAGCCACACGTCGTTCATTCATGATTCGACGATTGGACTATTTCCCTCACTCGCCGAGAGTGGTGCGCTATAGGGGCCGGTGCTCCACTAGCTGGCCCACCTTTCAAACCTTGCTGAACCTCGCCCAAACCTCTAATATCCATACGCATGGACTGGCGCAAACAACCCAAATCTTTCTGGCAAGAACGACTCGACCCCATGCAATTTAAAGTCGCCCGCGAAGGAGCGACTGAGCGCGCTTTTACCGGCGAATACTGGGACAAAAAAGATCCGGGCCGCTACCTCTGTGTGTGCTGTGGCACTCACCTCTTCACATCCACCAGCAAATTCGATTCGGGCACGGGCTGGCCGAGCTTTTATGAGCCCGTGCAGACCGGTGCCGCCGATCCGATCGAATACAAAAAAGATCGCTCGTGGTTCATGGAGCGTATCGAGGTTTTGTGCAAAACCTGCGGCGCACATCTGGGACACGTCTTTGACGACGGCCCCGCGCCCACGGGAAAACGCTACTGCATCAACTCCGCATCGCTAAAGTTCGAAGGTCTATGAAAAAGAAAGTTCTGAGGCATGATCGGACACGCTGAAAAGCGAACTCGCCTGATTTTGGCCTTTGCCGTGGCATCAATGCCCGCCAGTGGGTTAAGTGAACCTCTGGCGCTTTAAGCAAAAAATCACAACTTACGACTTCTAACGGTTTAAATATTCAATTGTCCGGGTTGCCGGATGTATCTTGGGAACCGGTAGCACCAGGCTGGTGGGCCAGTTTATGAAGCTCATCGACAATCTCTCTTGTCGATGTTCCCGGTCCAAACACCGCAGCGACACCACCGGACTTAAGAAGCTTCGCATCATCAGGTGGAATAATCCCTCCAACGAAAATTGGCTTCGAAATCGAGCGTTTTCTGAAGAGGTCCTGAACAGCATGCACTAATGGCAGATGCGCCCCAGACAAAATCGAGAGACCCACAATGTCAACATCCTCTTGAATAGCCGCTTCCACGACCATTTCGGGAGTTTGATGAAGCCCAGTGTAAATCACTTCAAAGCCCGCATCTCGTAAAGCGCGAGCAACCACTTTAGCACCCCGGTCATGTCCATCTAGACCGGGCTTAGCAATAAGCACACGATAGGGAGTTTGCATTCCGACAGAATTTAACCTAACAAATAAATCAGTCAACCGTTGCATTTTCTTTAAGGAGTTCAATTATGGCTGAAAGCCGCCCTGCTTTAACAATATTCAGTGAAGATGAAATTGCTTTTCGCCAAGCCATGCGTGAATTCGCCGAAGCTGAAATCAAGCCTTTGGTCAACAAAATGGACGAAAACGCGCAAATGGACAAAGAACTAATCAAAAAGTTCTTTGAAATGGGAATTATGGGCGTGGAAACGCCCGAAAATTTCGGCGGCGCAGGCGGGAGCTTTACATTGGCTTGTATCGCGGTGGAAGAAATTGGCAGAATCGACGGCTCTTGCAGCGTGCTCGTGGATGTTCAAAATACGCTAGTCACCAATGCTTTACTGAAGTGGGGCAATGAGTCGCAAAAGAAAAATTTGCTCCCACGCCTGGCTCGGGAAAGTGTCGGAGCCTACGCACTCTCTGAAAGCAGTAGCGGATCAGACGCTTTTGCGCTTCGTTTGAAGGCTGAGGACAAAGGCTCCCATTACAGTTTAAATGGCCATAAACTTTGGATCACCAATGCGAACGAAGCCGATGTCTTTTTGGTTTTTGCGAACATCGACTTTGATAAAGGCTATAAAGGCATTACCGGCTTCATCGTCGAACGCGGCTTCCCCGGGTTCACTGTGGGCAAAAAAGAAGACAAAATGGGTATTCGTGCCTCAAGCACCTGCGAATTACTGTTTGAAAACTGCCAGGTCCCTAAGGAAAATGTCCTCGGTGAAGTGGGTAAAGGCTATAAGATCGCGATAGAAACACTCAATGAGGGGCGGATTGGAATCGGGGCCCAAATGCTTGGAATCTCGCAAGGTGCCTATGAAGCCGCAATCAATTATATTAAAACGCGCGAGCAATTTGGCAAACCACTTGCCCACTTCCAAGGACTTCAGTTCCAACTTGCCGAGATGCGCTGCCTTCTCGAGACCTCACGTTTACTCGTTTACAACGCCGCAAGACTTAAAGACATGGGACAGCCCTTTGTGGAAGAAGCAGCTATCTGCAAACTGGTTTCCTCTCGTAACGCTGAAAAAATATGTTCCTTGGCGGTGGATCTCTTCGGTGGCAATGGCTTCACAAAAGAATATCCCGTAGAAAAATTCTTCCGAGACTGTAAAATTGGTCAAATTTACGAAGGCACCTCAAACATGCAGTTGCAGACCATCGCGAAACTTGAACTCGGGTCTTGAGGTCAAGGTGCTCAGGTTTTGCCTGGTGGCTGCGCTGCTTGCTCAGTCGGCTTACGGGTTCCCAACAGATCAGCATTACAGAGTGACTAGTGAGCCCGCACAATTGGGCTTAGACTCGGCTGATCGTTGGGATTCAGAGGCTGCAAGTGACTTTGTCACCTACCAAAGGCCAATAAACTGGGAGCTTAATTATTGGCGGCAAAACCGCATTTATGACCTCACCGTAGGCAGCATTTCGGGTCGTCAATTTCTTAAATATCAACGCTTAAAAATCTATCACGATTTAAGTGATCGCTTGCAATTTCGCCTACACTGGCTCGTTGAACGCGACTTCGAGCAAGATCGCAGTGCAACACCAGTGGAATTGAAGTTCAAGCTCACGAATCAATGGGCCATATCGGCATTTGGCGAGACTTCTTTCTACAAAGAAGAAAACGATGTCGGCGGCTCTTTATTTTACTACCCTACGCCAGATCAGGAGTTGCGTGTTTCGGGTCTGTGGGGCGATTTTCAGCGCAACCAACGCACCGTCCGCAACGATAGTTGGCTGCATGCGCCTGCTGCATTTACCTTATCTTATTTATTCACACCAATCGCAGCGACACAGACATTCCACCGAGCTGAGCTCCACTGGGAGCATCCTTCTGTGCGGGCCGTTGCAGGAAAACCCACGGCCCGTCTCTCCTATCACTCTATGTATTTTGTGGGAGTTCGCTCTTTGGATGGCGGTAGGTCTTTGGGTTGGAGACTCTTCTACGACGACTCTGAGGCTATTGATATCACCAACGACCTAGTACGTCGCCGTAAGCGTTCACTCAATCAGGTCGAGTATCAAATGCGTATGGGACCACACGTCTTACGACCGGGAATAAACTTTTTTTATCGAGAAGGTCGAGAAGATAATAATCAAGAAATCGTGCGCGAAATTCTGCCAACCCTATGGATGGAGTTTCTACCTCGTATACGAAGCTGGGGTACTGCGCTGCCCAGTTTCGGTTATGACACAACTTTTTTTCAGCAACAAACATCGCTACGCACAAATGAAAATACGTGGGAACACCGCCTTAACGGCAAATATGAGATGCTATTCAAAAATAGCGCAACGCTTTCCCTTCTATTTACTTTTGACCTTGACCGTTTCGGGACGAGTGAAACCTGGGAAGGTGGGGCCGCTCAATTTAGCCTGATGTTTTAGGTCTCCGTAGACAATTGTATTTCATTTTGCTGCATCAGATCCGCAGCTTTAACCCAGTAAGGCTCTATGAGCGCGTACATTTCAGGGAAACTGGCTTGGTAACTTTCGTTTCTATACTGATCGCCCTGAATGACATTTTTGATTCCTGATAGAAATATATACTCATCTCCACCGGGAAGGCAGACCTGTGAAACCAAAGATTCATATCCACTCTTCGCAAATTTGTCCTTGATCTCACTCTTGAGCTCTGCCGGTAAAATTGAAACACTGAGCTCTCTGGGCCCCCAAACTAAGTTCAAAACACATTCAATTTCCTCAAAATGCTTTTTAAAAAAATTAAAAAACTCGGGCACATAGTAAACATTCAACCATGAAACCGTGTGCCCAACAGACATGACCAACTTTCGGTGATGGTGCTTAAGCCCACTGGCAAAGGAATAAATCTTTTCTATATTGGCTAACGTCTCATCCCACTTCGCCGGGTGACGCATGTATTCGTACTGCATTCCCAACCCATCAATACTCAAATTAACGCCTACAGCCCGAAAATTTTCAGTCAATGACTGCAAGTGAGATAAACTATCTAGCGATGCATTCGTAGACAAAGACAAAGTCACATCTTTGGCTCGGCCAGATTTTATCAGATAATCGGTCAAGCTTTTAAACTCGACCTGAAGAAAGGGCTCTCCACCCATGTATTCGATATGCACGAGCTCGCGAGTCCAATCATCAAGAGTCTCGGCTAATTTTGAACCTGGATGGTTGAGACTGAAACTCTCTGGATTGCCGTAATAGGTTAAATTTCGATCCTTAGCTTCTTGAATCCACTTGGTCGAGTAATTAGGGTTACAAGTGCGACATTTGAGATTGCAGTGGTTTGAAAAAATGACTTGTAGGTCCTTTACTGACTCTGGCTCACTCCTATAATCGGGAATTGGGATTTTACGGTAATCAGCCCACTGCAAAGCCTGCTGACGCTTGCTGATCCGACCATTTTCCTCCTCACTGCGGCAAACTCGACAACCTTCTGGAAAAACCCCATTCCTAAATTGGTCGCGCACATTCTTCATATAGTCGCTACGCAGAATCTGGTTAAATGACCGTTCTCGCACATTCACCAACTGACCATGTTCTTTTATGGATTCGGTATATATGCAGCAGGGTCGAACTTCACCTAGAGGTGTGTTAGAAAGGTGCGTCCAAGGAAGAATACAATATTTATCATCATTCTTTGCGCCGGCATTGCTCATATTTGCTAGTGAATCTCGTTTTTACGGACCTGGCAACTTCGGACTGACACTGTACCCTCCTTTGCTTTTAACTTGTTTCAGCAGCATTCAAATGGTTTAAAATACAGTAACTCAATAAATAAACGGATCCCTACGTGAGCCAGATCGCCTGCGTTATTTTAAACTATAAAAACCCGCTCTCTACTCTTCGCGCAGTTGCCAGTGTACTCGCTTCAAATAAAATCATCCCAAGGATCTACGTGGTCGATAATGCCTCACCTGATCACTCAGTAGCTCTCCTGCGAGAAAAAAATTTTGGCCGCTTTCAACTCCTACTCAACCCAGAAAATCGAGGTTACGCCGGAGGCATGAATTTTGGCATCAACCAAGCTCTCGCCGATGGCGCGGATTGGCTTTGGCTAATCACTCAGGACATAACTGTCGAGCCCAATGCATTAAAAACGCTAATGGACTTGTGGCCCAAACTTGATAATCCGGGCATGCTGGGATCTTTGACTGACCTCAACGCCACCGAAAAAATTTATTTTTATCGAGCCTTTATTGAAAACGGGCAGGTTCGTCACAAAACCAAAGGCCGAAGCATTCCAGAGATTCCCGAACTGAGACAAGAATTTGGTGTCACCGATTACGTCAATGGAGCTTGCATCTTCACCCATCGCTCAGTGATCGAAAAAACCGGGTTTATTCCCGAAGAGTATTTCATGTACTTTGAAGACTGCGAATGGGGCTTACGAGCCTCTCGGCTTGGGTTTAATAACTACGTTTCTTATTGCAGCCGAGCTCACCATTGGCGGGAAAGCGAGTCCTTTAATCCTAGCGCTGAGTACTACTGTCGACGCAACAGTTTCTTATTCAAAGCGAGAAATGGCTTCGGCAAACCATGGACCAAAACGCTTGAATTAGCGCGACTTTATAAACTTTTATTTAAATTCAAAATAAAAAGTGCCCTAGGATCGAAAGACGTAAATATTGGTAAACTTATACCCATCTTAAAGGAGGCGGCCTCCGACTTGCATAGTGAAAGATTCGGAAAACGCCACAGCAATCAATAAATAAAACCAAGGAAAAAGGCTACTCATGCAAGCAAAATCATTCTCAATCGCTGGGCCCGTTCTTATTCAAACACGAACTTTTGAAGACGCACGAGGTTTTTTTACGGAACGTTTTCGAGTCGATCAGTGGAAACAGCTTTTTCCTCAACATGAAGGCTTTATCCAGGAAAATTACTCCTGGTCTAAGCCTGGCGTACTGCGCGGTTTGCATTACCAGTTTAACCCCGACCAGGGCAAACTCGTGACCTGCATGGAGGGATGCATTGTGGATGTCATCGTCGACATTCGCCTGCAATCTGAAACCCTAGGCCAACATATCAAGGTCGAGCTTGATAGCCGCAATCCTGCGTGGTTATGGGTACCTCCTGGATTTGCCCACGGATTTGTTGTCACAAGTGCTCAAGGTGCTGGCGTAATGTACAAGGTTGACCAACCTTATAGCCCAACTACGGAAGGCGCCATCGCTTGGAACGATCCAGATCTTAAAATTGATTGGCCCATTGCAGATCCGCAAATCAGCCCGAAGGATGCATCGGCCCCTTCGTTTCAGTCGTACCTACAACGCTCAAAAATTTTGTGATTTGAGTTGGGTTAGGCATTCAACCACAGCTTGCTTCCATGCAGGCAAAGAAATTGAAAAGGTTCGCTCCAGTTTCTTTGTATCCAGACGCGAATTCAGAGGTCTCTGAGCCGCACTGATAAAGTCTGAAGACAAAATAGGATTTACTCTTTTGACACGCACGGGAAGTTGCATTTCTTCCGCCGTAGAAAAAATAAAACGCGCAAAATCAAACCACGATGTCGTACCTTCATTGACGCAATGAAAAACTCCGCAATGCCTCTTAAAATCTGGATGACGAGCAATAGCGATAGCCGCTTCCGCCAAATGTGGAGCATATGAAGGCGAACCAATTTGATCCGATACAATATTCAACTCTTCTTTTTGTTGACCAATACTGAGCATAGTCTTTAAAAAATTTTTACCTACAGGACTAAAAACCCATGAGGTCCTTAAAATGATGTGATGGCAACCGGAAGCGATAATCGCTCGATCTCCCAACCATTTACTCATTCCATAGCGGTTGATGGGCGCCGGTGGTTCCGTTTCATCGCGAAATTGATCACCTTTTCCTGAATAGACATAATCAGTAGAAAAATGAATTAAGCTCGATTCGTGACGGGCACACCATTTTGCTATTTCGGCAGGAGAATCCGCATTTATTTTTTGCGCCGACTCAAAATCAGTTTCAGCTAGATCTACTTGTGTGAAAGCGGCGCAATTGATGATCAGCTTCGGTCTTTTGGCATCCAAAAGCGGTACTACGGATTTAGGCTCTGCAAAGTTACACTCAGACTGAGAAATAAAGGTCGCTTGAGGAATCAGATCTCTTAAAGCGGATGCGATCTGCCCTCCCACACCAAAAACCAAAATTGCAGAATCAGAGAATCCCATGCTTCACAAGTCCTGATAGATAATTTCGATAAGAACAGTGAGGCATATCCTCGATCATCCTGACAAGCTCCTCTCGGCTGATAAAGCCTTTTTGATAAGCTATCTCTTCCAAGCAAGCTATTTTCCATCCCTGACGCTCTTCAATTGTTTGAACAAACAGAGAACTGGAAATTAATGTCTCAGGAGTACCGGTATCCAACCAAGCCACACCACGGCCTAAAGTTTTCACCTCTAATTTGCCTTTTTCGAGATACACACGATTAAGATCGGTGATTTCAAGCTCTCCCCGCGCTGATGGCTTGAGTAGCTTGGCATAATGCGCTACCTGCGCATCGTAAAAATACAGCCCCGTGACGGCCCAATGCGACTTTGGTTTAATCGGCTTCTCCTCAAGTGAGATAGCTCGACCATTAGCATCAAATTCAATCACTCCATAAGCCTCAGGATTGCTTACACGATAAGCGAACACTTTAGCTCCATCGTGCAGTTGAGATGCCGAAACCAGCAATTGGGTTAATTCGTGGCCGTAAAATAAATTATCACCCAGGATCAAAGCTACGGGATCATTCTGAATGAAATTCTCTCCGATAATGAAAGCTTCAGCTATGCCACGCGGCTGTTCCTGAACTTGATATTCAAAACGCATCCCCAATTGCGAACCGTCGCCAAAAAGGTTTTGGATCATCGGTAGATCTCGCGGAGTGCTTATAATGAGAATTTCTCGAATTCCTGCCAACATAAGAATTGAAATTGGGTAATAAATGGTCGGCTTATCATAAACAGGAATGAGTTGTTTGCTCATGGATTTGGTGCTCGGATAAAGACGAGATCCAGAGCCACCGGCTAATACTATTCCCTTCATTTGCTTTTCTCCATCACCGATTCAATCCAAGTTTGGTTCTCCAAGTACCACTTGACGGTTTGTCGCAAGCCTTCCTCGAAAGAACCATAGATTCGTTTAAAACCTAACTCGCTTTCGGCCTTGGAATCATCGATTGCATAGCGCCAATCGTGTCCTGCTCGATCGGTTACAAAAGTGATAAAGTCCGAATAGGACCGGCCTTGCGGAAGTGGCCGAAGCTCATCTAAAATCACGCACAAGGTTTGCACAACTTGAAGGTTTCTGCGCTCACTTTGGCCTCCAAAACAATAACTCTCGCCAATGCGGCCTTTTTGTAAGGCCAGCAACACCCCACGAGCATGGTCTTCAACATGAATCCAATCGCGAATATTGGCGCCCCGACCATAAACCGGTAAAGGATCACCACGCAAAGCACATGTGATCATGCGCGGAATGAGTTTTTCGGGAAATTGCCTGGGACCATAGTTGTTGGAGCAATTGGTAATAATCACGGGCAAAGCATACGTGTGATGCCACGCTTTTACGAGGTGATCACTGGCCGCTTTGGACGCTGAGTAGGGCGAGTTGGGTGAGTATGGGCTCTTCTCAGTAAAAAATCCGCTATCGCCCAACTCTCCAAAAACTTCATCTGTTGAAACATGCAAAAAACGAAAATTCGAACGACTTTCTTGTTTAAGGTTTTGCAAATGAGCGCGGGCAGCCTCCAGCAATTGAAAAGTGCCCATCACATTTGTCTCAATGAATGCTTTTGGACCCAGGATACTATTGTCGACATGAGACTCAGCAGCAAAATTGACAATTTGCTCTACCTCAAACCGATGCAAGCAATTTGCAACTGCATGCAAGTCACAAATGTCACCTTCGACAAATTCACACACACCCGAGCTTAAGCAGTCTTCAATGTTGGGTAAATGCCCTGCGTACGTAAGTGCATCATATATAACTAGTTTATGGCCAACCTTAAGAGCCTCTCGCACAAACGCACTGCCGATAAATCCCGCGCCGCCAGTAACCATCAACGAAGCCAAACGACCTCCCGAAAATCTTACCTTTTTATCACGAGCGCCCACCCTAAGTGAGCAACAAAGGCCTGTCAAAATACCCCGTAATGCGCTTGGCTATATGGGCTGCGGATGGCTCGCGGCGAGCTTCATCGATTGACCGTACAAAACCCAAACCATGCTCCACACAAAGACAATACAGTGATTGACCTCGCCATCAAAAAAATTGGCTTCTGTCAGACCACCAAGGTGCCAAAAGAGCTGCGCCAAAAACAACGACCACCCCCACGGGCTCACCTTGGTTAAACGCCAAGACCAAGTCAGAAACAAACCAGAAATACAGATATACAAACACAGCCCTAAAAAACCAGCTCCCCCCAACCACTGCAGCAAGTTATTATGAGCATGAGAAACAAAAGGCTGAGTAATACCTAGGCTTTGATAATACTGCGGTAATAATCGATCGCCCTCAAACAGCCCAACACCCCATATCGGATTATCAGTAAACATCTGCCAATAGGCACGCCAAAGATCCAAGCGTACGGCAGAGCTATGGTCTAACTTGAGGGTCACTAGGCCCAAGATTTTCTGCGCCAAGATCTCGTAAAAATATATAAGCCCGGCGATTGCACAAACTCCAGCCAAAACAGCTGGTAGAAAGCGCCGAGGATGCACACGCCAAAGAAAAAACATCACACCAATCGCCGCAGCAACCCAAGCCCCACGCGACATAGAAGCAACTAGAGCCAAAGGTCCAAAAATTAATAAAATTCTGCTCCAGAATTTATTGAATCTCCATAGGGGACGAGAGAAGGCAAAAAATACGATGCCAAAAGTGTAGGCAAAGGTCAGCGACATCGAAAAAAAACCCACCGCCTTATAAATCCCACCCGACTGCAGATTGACCAGATTCCTTCCCGGCCGAACAAAATCCCAACCCGTCAAAGACTGAATCACCGCATAGGCAGATACAATTATCAAGACAACTCCGACCAACTTGGTCAGCCATTCCTCAAATGTAGCCTGCCACACCTCTTGCAAAGCCCAACGCATGCCTACTAAAAGAAAAATCCAGCGCATGAACCCGAATTGAGTCCAAAAAGGCTTCTCCAATGGAGTCATCAAAAGGCTCAATGGCACCCAAATCAGGAGTAAAGTTAGTCCGGTCAGTAAACCCTTTTCCCAAGGTTGCGGTGAGCGTGCAAAAAATAAACTGACTAAAAAAACCAACCAGCCAAAAATCTCCATAGCCGCCATCGAAGTGTTTAATGAGATGGCGTAAAGCACAATTGATACGGCTAAAAAAGACCTCACGGCCGCACCTTGATTTGCGGAGGCTGAATGCGCAAGTAACTAAAAACATCCATTCGGTAGCCAAAAACCTTGGCCACCGTGGCTAAAATTAAAAGCAAATCTGTTGCTACGCCGGCTCTTCGAGCATACTCAAGATTCAAACGAATTTTTTCTGGCATTACCCTGTCGCGATAAAATTGCTCAGGATCAGAGGCGGCAGCCAGAAGATCCGATTCATTAAAGAAAGCAAAAGATGCAGGGTCTGTAATTCCTGGCTTTAGTTTCAGAACTGCCCGTTGATCCGTTGAGTAGAGGGCCACATACTTTTCTGCTTCCGGTCGCGGGCCAACAAGACTCATGTTGCCCAAAAAAACGTTCACAAGTTGTGGCAATTCGTCTAATTTTGTCGATCGCAAAAAATGACCAATCGGCGTGATCCGCGCATCCCTGCCCACTGTGATCGCAGCCCCAATTTTATGAGCATCAACAACCATAGACCTGAATTTGAACATCCGAAACTTGATACCATTCATGCCTATGCGTTCAGCGACAAAAAACACCGGACCCCGATCATAAAGCTTAACCAAAAGCGACAAAAGGCCCAAGATCGGAAAGAGGATAACCAACCCTAAACTCGATCCCAAAAAGTCGATTACGCGTTTCATCTTTGGTACTGCAAACATATGTCCATTACTGCTTCAATCACATCTGCTGCATCGTGTTCTGACATCTTTGAATTTAGAGGCAGACTAACGATTCTCTCACCGGCGCGGGTGGCATTAGGAAAAGAATCTGGAGTCCACCCGTATTTTTTGGCGTAATAGGACATACGGTGCACCGGCCAATAATGCACCGAGCAGCCAATATTGCGCTCGTGCATCTGAACAATAAAGTCATCGCGGCTTATTTTAAGTGCAGCAAGATTTAACTGAATGACATATAGATGATGAGAGGACTGAAGACCTACCCGCGTTTTCAAGGGAGTAAAATATTTGCTCCCTTGAAAAGCTTGTTCATAAAGGCGAACTATCCGCATTCGCCTCTCATAGAGCTCATTCAACCTCTCCAGCTGAACCAAGCCAAGTGCCGCAGCCATATCTGTCATGTTGAATTTAAACCCAGGGCGCTCAACGTCGTACTTCCAGGAAGCCCCTTTTGCAAAACGATCCCAAGCATTTCGACTCATACCGTGAAGAGCCAATACTCGGGCTCGCTCAATAAGATCTTTCGGTCCCGTCATCATGCCGCCTTCACCCGTGGTCATATTCTTAGTGGCATAAAAACTGAACAGAGTTAGATTGCCGCCACCACCAATCCACTGATCACCAATCTTTGAAGGCATACAGTGAGCCGCATCCTCTACAACTGCACAAGAGTGCGCTCGAGCTAGCGTGTTGATCGATGGCATATCACAGGGCTGACCCGCATAGTGCACGGGGACAATGACTTTTGTTTTTGCGCTTATCTTTTGCTCAATTTGCCGAGGATCTATGAGCAAAGTCTCGGGATCAATATCGGCCAGAACCACCGTACCACCTTCATGCTCAACCACGTTGGCCGTCGCCACAAAAGTCATGGGTGACGTGATGACCTCATCTCCCGGACCAATTTGATTAAGTACCATTGCAAGCTGCAATCCAGCCGTACAGGAGTTTAAGGCCAAGGCATCCTCAGCCTGCACATACTCCTTAAAACTCAACTCGAAAGCCTTTGTCTTTGGACCTGAAGACAACCATTGCCCTTGGTGGAGCACCTCATTCACCGAACGGACTTCTGCATCGCTAAGACAGGGGGGCGAAAAAGAGAGAAATTCAGAACGGGGCATGATTGTCTCCAAAGAATTTAAAAGCGGCCAAAGTTTCCCATTTGGGTTGGGCTCAAATCAACAACTTACTGCGAAACCGGTCTGTCCACCGGCTGACGCCTATTTCCCTTTTGCGGCAAAGCCGCAACCTTGACATCATTACCAAAGCAACCTCTACTTAATCTAATGCAATCCGATCCAAGGTTCCGCAATAAAACATTTCGTCAAGAATCGGTCACAGAATACTTTGCGGACTACGTCAACACTTTGCATAAAGTTATTCAACAGGTCTCGGCGGATGCACTAATGGCAACCTCACGCTTAATGGCACAAACGCGCTCTGTCGGCGGACGCATTTTTGTTGCTGGCAATGGGGGGTCGGCAGCTATCTCTGAACACCTGAGCTGCGACTGGCAAAAGGGCGTGCATGTGCGCGGACGAACCAACCTAAAAGTTCATTGCCTCAATTCAAATACAGCCCTAGTTACAGCGATCGCTAATGATTTCGGCTACGAACAAACTCTATCTTTTCAACTCGAATTGGCGGACTTAAAACCACCTGACATCTGTCTTCTCATCTCCTCCTCTGGCAATAGCGCAAATATTTTAGAAGCTTTGCGCTTTGCAAAAAAACGAAGTTGCAAAGTTATAGGGATGAGTGGCTTTGACGGAGGCAAACTCAAGGAAGCTTGTGATATTTCCTTGCATGTTCCTTTTGATAATTACGGCTTAGTTGAAGACGCCCACCAGACCCTCATGCACATTTTCGCTCAATACCATGATGTTACGTTCGACAGCCCCAAGCTGAGTATCTGAAGACTAAAAACCGTGTCAACCGATTGAACTCATGCTATTCCTCAAAAAATGGAGATCAGTAAAACTTCAGAAGTCTGGGCGCATCCCACCGCCATTATTGATAACGGCGCTCGCATCGGTTCAGGCACAAAAATTTGGCATTTCTCACATATTTGCGGTTCTGAAGTGAGCATAGGAACAAACTGCTCTTTCGGACAAAACTGCTACGTTGGCCCAAGAGTAACTATAGGCCATAACGTTCGGGTACAGAACAATGTTTCGATGTACGATTTAGTAGAAATCGAGGACTTCGTGTTTTGCGGACCTTCGATGGTCTTCACGAATGTGGTAAATCCTCGTGCCCACATACCGCGCAAATCCGAGTTTAAAAAAACGATTGTACGGCGCGGAGCAACTCTAGGAGCCAACTGCACCGTCGTCTGCGGCATTGAAATTGGGCGCTTTGCTTTTATTGCAGCAGGAGCCGTGGTCACCAAGGATGTTCCTGAATTCGCCTTGATGATGGGAGTACCCGCAAAACGCACAGCGTGGATGTGTCATTGTGGGGTTCAGTTGCAGGGTCACCAAGAGGTGTCCTGCGCTAGCTGTGGTTCACTGTACCGTCTCGAATCTGATGCCTGTCTTCCTATTAAACTAGAAAAGTGTTTTGAGGAAAAATGAGCCAGCAACATTACGATTTTGTCATTGTTGGTGCTGGAATCGTCGGATTGACTGTAGCTCGCGAACTTGCAACCCGAAAGCTCGGACGCATTTTGGTCGTTGAAAAAGAGGACGGCCCCGGAAGGCACGCCAGCGGACGCAATTCTGGCGTCGTACATGCGGGCATATATTATGCTCACGATTCAATGAAGGCACGCTTTTGCGTGGAGGGAGCACGTCGCCTCCTGGACTATGTGAACGACAACGCGCTACCTATTTTAAAGTGTGGCAAAGTGATCGTTGCCACCCGCGAGGAAAACGTTGCCACACTCCAAACGCTTCTGGTGCGAGCGCAACAAAATCAAGTCAAAGCCGAGAAGATCTCCCTCTCTCAATTAAGAGAGCTTGAGCCCGAGGCCCGCAGTTTCGACCATGCAATTTGGTCACCGCATACAGCCATAGTGGATTCGAAAGCCGTTCTCAATAGACTCATCGACGAACTTAGAGGTCTAGGCGTCGAGATTCACTTCGCCCACGAGATCAAACATTTGGACCCAGAATCAAAAACGATAAGTAGCAAAAACTGTAAATGGAGTTATGGCTTTTTATTCAATACTGCAGGAGTTTACGCTGACCGGATAGCTCACGCTTTTGGAGTAGGTTTGAACTACCGAATTTTACCGTTCAAAGGTCTTTACTGGCGTTCTTCTGATAACTACGCTCAAAAAATTCAGCGCTTGATCTACCCTGCGCCCGACATCAGAATGCCGTTTCTGGGCATTCACATCACCAGAACCGTGGATGGAAAGGTTTTGTTTGGACCCACGGCAATACCCGCTTTCGGCAGGGAAAATTATTCTCTTCTGGGTGGGCTAAATCTCATAGAAACTAGTAAAATTTCTTGGCGGCTATTGAGAATGCTCGCGCTCAACCCAGTCAATTTTCGCAGCTACGTCCGCGAGGAAATGTCTCGGTATTTGCCGCGCAACTTTTATGCAGAAGCCCAAAGGCTAGTTCACCACCTTGACCGAAATGACATTGGTTCCTTCTACAAGGTGGGGATTCGTGCTCAACTTATGGATATAGAAAAGGGCCAACTCGAAATGGATTTCAAATTGGAGCAAGGTAAGGATTCCCTTCATGTCTTGAATGCGATTTCACCCGCATTCACCAGTGCCTTTGCTTTTGCACCATACTTGGTCGACCAGGCGCATTAAGGCTTTCGACACTGTACTTAGAAGCACCTCTTAGTTAAAGCTTTATAGTCCAGGACGAGGATTATAATGACTTATTCAATGCAAGATTTGGAAGCTCTGTATCAGCGTATTCTTTTGGTTCGTCTGTGTGAACAGCAAATCATGAAAGAATACTTCAAAGACGAAATGAAAACTCCTGTTCATTTGGGTATTGGCGGCGAAGCTATTTCAGTGGGAGTTCATCTTGCGTGCCCACCCAAAACACAGTTTTTTGGGACTTATCGCAATCATGCACTTTTTTTGGCCTGCAGTAATGACACCGACAGTTTCTTTGGCGAGATGTACGGTAAAGCAAACGGATGCGGAAAGGGTAAAGCGGGGTCAATGCACATGGCTTATCCAGAGGGTGGTTTAATCGCAACATCTGCTGTTGTTGCAACAACAATCCCTGTTGCTGCTGGAGCTGCTCTTGCCGCCCAATATTCCGGTGAGGATAAAATTGCCGTAGTGATTTTTGGTGATGGTGCAGCTGAAGAAGGTGTTTTCTTCGAAACGCTAAATTTCGCTAGCCTACGCAAGCTGCCTTTACTTTTTGTTTGTGAAGACAATGAACTGGCCATCCATTCACCCAAACAAGATCGCAAGGGCTTCCATAGCTTTGAAAGCCTTAGCAAAGCTTTCGATATTGAGTTTGCATCCGGAAACGGCGCTGATGCTTTAGATGTTCTGATAAAAACAAAAGACATCGTAGCGAGAATGAAAACTAGCGGAAAACCAGGACTTCTTCACTTTAACTATTTTCGTTTTCTGGAACACGTTGGTCCTCTGGAGGATTTTGACAAAGGCTATCGCGCAAAACCTGATGAACTAAATCAACGTTGGGATCCCCTCATTCGTCTGCGGAAGGTTTGTATAGACAAGGGCTTATCAGCTTCCAATTTGGATCAAATAGAGCGTGAGATTTTAGCAAAAATAGATAAAAGTGTAGCTTTGGCTAAAGCTACACCCTACCCATCTGCAAATGAATTAATGAGCGACATTTTCGTCCAAACTTCAACGGAGACACACTAATGGCTCTCAAATGGCCTTTGATGAACAACAACATCACACGAGAAGACCTCGACATTCTAATTGAATTTTTAAAGCAAGAAGATCCGATTTTAACTCAGAATAAAAATGTTCGCGCCTTTGAAGCAGAGTGGTCAAATTGGCTCGGGGTAAAACACTCTTTGTTTGTCAATTCTGGTGCCTCGGCAAACCTGTTGACCATGACCGCAATCAAACATCTATACGGAACCGGCGAGGTGATTGTTCCGACTCTGACCTGGGTCTCTGATATTGCCTCTGTTTTACAAAACGGTTTCAAACCTGTTTTTGTTGATATAGATAATCGGCATCTGGGCATGGCAATCGATCAGGTGATCAACCGCATGAACACCAATACTCGTGCAGTTTTCTTGACCCATGTCCTAGGTTTCAACGGATTAGAAAATCGGTTAATTGAAGAATGTCAGAAACGCGGCATTCTACTAATAGAAGATGTATGCGAATCTCACGGTGCCACCCATGAGGGCAAAAAATTAGGATCCCTGGGTTTCGCATCGAATTTCTCCTTTTATTACGCTCACCATATGTCAACAATCGAAGGCGGCATGATTTGCACCAATGATGAGCGTTTTTATGAGACCCTACGTATGCTGCGCTCACATGGAATGGTAAGAGAAATGGATAATCCAAAGTTCAAAGAAGAATGGATCAACAACAATCCTGAGTGCAACCCGGAATTCATTTTTTCATACCCCGCATACAATGTACGCTCGACAGAACTAAATGCAGTTCTCGGTCGCCATCAATTGAAGCGTCTAGACGACAACAACAAAAAGCGGTTTAAAAACTTTCAAATATTTTTAGATCATCTCGATCAACAAAAATATCGTACCGATTTTCGTGTCGAGGGATCTTCAAATTATGCATTTACCCTGATTATCAGAAACCCAGACCCTAACTTTTGCGCCAAAGTGATGACTGTTTTGCGCGAAAACGAAATTGAGTTTAGGCGTGGTCTTTCTGGCGGTGGAAACCAATTGCGACAACCCTTCCTTAAAGGCATAGTACCCGTTAATTACCACAAAGAATTTCCTAACGTAGAACACGTTCATTTTTATGGCTTCTACATTGGCAACTATCCTGACCTTGAGGAAAATCGAATTAAAGAGCTTTGCGCTCTTCTGAATAAGGTGAATTGATCATGCAAAAACTGATGCAATATCGAGATGCTTTGGCAGAAGCCCAGGCCGATGCAATGGCCGCAGATCCTCGAGTTTTTGTTTATGGCCTCGATGTGCCAGACTTTAAACGTATCTTCGGCAGTACAAAAGGACTTGTTGAAAAATTTGGCCCTAAACGTTGCTTCGGCACTCCTCTGTCAGAAGACGCAATGACAGGTGTAGCTCTCGGTGCCGCTCTCTGCGGACTACGACCAGTTCACGTCCATATTCGAGTGGACTTTCTGCTTTTAGGAATGAATCAAATCGCCAATATGATTTCCACAATGCGATACATGAGTGGTGGAAAACTCAAGGTGCCTCTCGTCATTCGGGCCGTTGTCGGAAGAGGTTGGGGTCAAGGCCCACAACATAGTAAAACGCTCCACTCCTTTTTTGCCCACATTCCAGGCTTGAAGGTCATAATGCCATCGAGCGCTCAGGATGCCTACAGCCTACTGCGTGCAGCAATAGACGACGACAACCCAGTTATATGTATTGAGCATCGATGGATGTATGATGTCCCCGGAATCGTCGACAAAAATATCAAGATTCCGATCGGTCAAGCCAACATAATCCGTAAAGGTAAGGACCTCACCATAATAACGACCTCGTGGATGGCCATTGAAGCCATTCAGGCTGCCGACATTCTCGCGCGAGAGGGTATAGAAGCTGAGGTGATCGACGTACGCTCAATCTATCCACTAGATTCAATGACGATCATTGATAGTGTACGACGAACAGGACGCTGCATTGTCGCTGATTACGATTGGGTATTCTGCGGTTATAGCGCAGAATTAGCAGCTCAAATTCACCACTCTTGCTTTGGAGAATTGAAAGCACCTGTCGAGCGAGTCGGCTTTGAACATACTCCCTGCCCAACAACGCGACCTTTGGAGAATCTGTTTTATCCATCAGCTGAACACCTTGTTCGAAAAGCCGAGAGCATGCTCCAAGTCAAACGTATTGACCTTAGTCGAGAAGTATTTTTTTCTTACGAAAATAAATTTAAGGGTCCATTTTAGGGAGGAAGCCTGAATGAAGATTGATGCTTTGGTGATAAACCCTTCCGCACTCTCACAGATTTATCAGTCGCTGAGTAGCGATCTTGCAGCCATCGAACCGCCAATCTGGGCGGCGCTTATTGCCAACCATTTGCGCATAAAAGGAAAATCCGTTGAGCTTCTCGATTGTGAGGGCTTGGGTTTAACTGTCGATGATGCCGTCAAAACTGTTAAAGATTTGAAACCAAAGCTCACGATTATTGTTGTTTATGGACAACAGCCATCTGCTTCTACGCAAAATATGTACGCAGCCAGTATCCTTTGCTCAGCACTCAAAGAAGCCTACCCAGACAGAAAAATTCTTTTGCTGGGAGGTCACGTATCGGCCTTACCAGAGCGGACCTTGCTCGAGGAAAAAGCTGATTTTGTCTGCAAAGGTGAAGGACCAGACACAATCACAGGATTGCTGTCAATCGACATGAATGACTCCTCACAATATAAGAAAGTCCCCGGCCTATGGTGGCGCGAAGACGAAAAAGCGGCTCACGGCCTACCAGGGCAAATTATCTCCCAAGCTCAGCTACCAGTAGACTTACCGGGAATGGCTTGGGATCTGCTGCCCATGCAAAATTACCGAGCTCACAACTGGCACAGCTTTGACCATATTAATCAACGTCAACCCTACGCGTCCCTTTACACAAGTTTAGGTTGTCCCTTTAAGTGCACATTTTGCTGCATTAACGCTCCCTTCGGTGGATCGAGTTTTAGATATTGGCCCCCCGAATTCATGATCACGCAATTTGACACTCTCGCAACAAAGTACGGCGTGAAAAATATAAAAATCGCAGACGAAATGTTCGTGATGAACAAAAATCACTTCCTCAAGCTCTGCCATCTCATCGCTGAGCGTGACTACGGTTTTAACATTTGGGCATACTCTCGAATTGATACTGTTAAGCCAGAGTATCTAGACGCGCTAAAAAAAGCTGGCGTGAATTGGTTAGCACTAGGCATTGAGTCTGGAAGTAAATTTGTCCGAGACGGGGTTAGTAAGGGCCGCTTTGACGGCCATGACATACGCGCGATTGTTCGCCAAATCAAAGAGGCGGGAATTCACGTCATTGGCAACTACATTTTTGGTTTGCCTGATGATGATTACCGAACGATGAATGAAACATTGGAGATGGCAATCGAACTGAATTGCGAAATGTCTAATTTCTATTCAGCCATGGCTTATCCAGGTTCGCAGTTGTACAATATGGCTTTAGAACGAGGATGGGAACTTCCAAATGACTGGCTTGGTTACTCACAACATTCGTTCAATTGCCTCCCCTTAAGGACTGACCATCTGACTGCGGGCGAGGTCTTAGGTTTCAGAGACTACGCTTTTCATAAATATTTTGAAAATCCGACCTACCTTAACATGGTAAAAGCCAAGTTTGGTCAAGCAACCTATGATCATATTTTAGATATGTGTAAGCACAAACTTAAACGAGAACATGCCGTCCCTTATACAGATGACAAAGTTTTTCCAGCCCAAACAACAGAAGAGGTCAGCGTATGAAGATTCTAATCACCGGTGCAGCCGGCTACATAGGTTCAACACTTGTGCCCATGCTTTTAGAACAGGGTCATGAGGTCACATGCGTAGACAATTTCATGTACAATCAAACTCCACTTTTGGATCAATGCTGGAAAAAAACCTTCGACCTTATTCGCGGCGATTCGAGAGATATGGATCTGATGAAGAAGCTCGTTCCAAAAAACGATGTCATTATTCCACTTGCTTGCCTTACGGGAGCGCCTATTTGCAAAGCCGATCCCATAGCAGCCACAACAACTAATCGGGATGCCGTGATAAATCTTTTGGAAATCAAGTCACCTTCTCAAATGCTCATCTATCCGTGCACGAACAGTGGATACGGCATTGGGCAAGAAGGTATTTTTTGTGACGAAAAATCACCCCTCAACCCAATTACGCTTTATGGAAAAGTTAAAGTCGAAGCCGAAAGCGCTCTTTTGGATTCGGGACATTGCGTGACTTTTCGCTTCGCAACGGTGTTTGGTATGAGTCCTCGAATGAGGCTGGATCTTCTCGTCAACGATTTCGTTTATCGTGCAATATATGACCGAGCCGTGATTCTTTTTGAAGCCCATTTTAAACGTAATTATTTGCACATACGAGATGCGGCGAAGTCTTTCATACACGCAATTGAAAACTATGAGCAGATGCGGGGTGAACCCTACAATGTAGGGCTCTCTGAAGCGAATCTTAGCAAAGAGGAACTTTGCCAAGCTATTCAAAAAGAAATTCCCGAATTTAAGTACGTGATCGCACCCGTCGGTGAAGATCCCGATAAGCGCAACTACATTGTCAGCAACGAGAAAATTGAAAAAACAGGATTTAAGGCTCAGGTCGGTCTGCAAGAGGGTATTCGTGAACTCAAACGAGGGTTGCAAATTGTCAAACGCAACCAATTTGGTAATTTTTAGGAACCCATGAAGGTTCGGACCGACGATAAAATTTTCGTCACGGGCCACAAGGGTCTTTTGGGTAGTGCAATTTGCGCAGAATTGCGAGCGCAGGGCTTTGACAATTTGGTTACGGTCTCACGGCAGGAGCTAGATTTAAGAGATTCTGTTGCCACTGCGCAATTTTTGGATACCCAAAAACCCAAGGCGATCATACATTGTGCCGCTCTGGTTGGTGGTATTCAGGCAAATCTCGCGCGACCTGCTGATTTCTTGCGAGATAATTTACTAGTTCAAAATAGCGTTATTCATGGCTCTCATCTCGCAAATGTAGACACGCTTTTATTTTTTGGTAGCAACTGTATGTACCCAACCTCCGCCAATCAACCTATGACGGAGAAAGACTTACTACAAGGACCCATAGAAACCTCTAATTTGGCCTATGGCGCCGCCAAGATTGCGGGATATATCCAATGTCAGTCTTATTTCAAACAGTATGGGCGCAATTACTACACAGTCATTCCCGCCAGCCTCTACGGTCCTAATGACAACTATGACGTGAATCAATGTCACGTCACTCCGGCACTGCTGATTAGGTTCCATTTAGCTAAAAAAATACAAGAGCCGTCCTTTTCAGTATGGGGCACGGGAAAGCCTCGGCGCGAGCTTCTGTACTCCGCTGACGCCGCCCAAGGAGTTATGTTACTTCTTGAAAAGTGGGACGCTTCAAAAGGCCCCATAAATCTGGGCGCGGGTGATGATTTATCTATTGAGGAAATCGCACATTCCATAAAGGATGTTGTAGGATTTAAAGGCAATTTGATATTTGATAAGAGTAAGCCTGACGGCACTTACCGCAAGCTCTTGAATTCAGCTCGAGCCCAAGAAATTGGCTTTCGGCCGAGCACCACTCTTAAGGAAGGACTGAAAAAAACTTATGAGTGGCTTTTGGGTAGTAAACATATTCGTGGACTTAAGCCAGGAGATATCTAAATGTTTAATTCACTGGATTTTGTAAAGAAGGAAATTGAGTCTTCGGTACAAGTAAAACTCAATTTGATGCAAGACCCTATGGCAGTCGATGCAGTCGCCAAAGTCACCGACGAGGTCATAGCCGCCTACCGCCGAGGCAATAAGACCATACTCGCTGGCAATGGAGGAAGTGCAGCCGATGCTCAGCACATTGCCGCTGAGTTTGTATCCCGCTTTTATTTTGACCGCCCCGGATTACCTTCAATAGCTTTATCCACTGATCCATCCGTTGTTACCGCTATTGGCAACGACTATGGATACGAAAATCTCTTTTCACGGCAAATGGAAGCTCACGGAAAGTCAGGAGATATTTTTTTTGCTATTTCGACATCCGGTAAATCTCCAAACGTTCTGAAGGCGATCACTGTCGCAAAAAAAATTGGCGTTAAGACTGTTGCTCTCACCTCATCCAAGGGTTCTGATATGGCTAGTCTTTGTGACTATGCGATTTTAGTTCCCTCGACCATAACGCCAAAAATTCAAGAGTGCCACATCATGATTGGCCACGCGATTTGCGCCGGGGTAGAAGAGGCACTGTTTAGAAAATGACTCTACCTCGTACCCTCATACTTGCTGGAGGCTTGGGTACTCGGTTATCCGGCGTTATTCCTAAGGTACCAAAGCCTATGGCTCCCATAGCCGGTGTGCCTTTTTTGGAGTACCAGATAAAGTTTTTGAAAGCTCAAGGCTTCCGTCGATTCACACTATTGACAGGGCACCTCTCTGAAATCATTGAAAATCATTTTAAAAATGGTTCTCACCTCGATGTGTGCATTGATTACTCAATCGAGAAGGAGCCTCTGGGCACTGGTGGCGCAATTCGTCGAGCGATTGAATCGACGGAACCGTCCGAAACTAATTTTTTAGTGCTCAATGGAGACAGTCTTTTTACAGCTGATGTAAAGCGATTTTTAACCTTGAGCCAGAATCAAACCAGTCTAGCCCTTAAGTACTCCCATAATCTTTCGCGTTTTGGATCGGTTGAAATTGACTCCGACTTGATGATTTCAAAATTCAATGAAAAATCATCGGACGCACGCGATGGCTACATTAATGCCGGACTTTATCATATCCGTCGTGAGGACCTAGATATTTTACCGTTAGGGAAATCTTCCATTGAAAAAGATGTTTTTGAACCTTTGTCCAGCGCGAAACGGTTGATGGGAGTCCCTTGTGGTGGAAAATTTGTCGATATTGGAACGCCTGAATCTTATGATTGGTCTCAGGATCATCTGCCATCTTGGCTGAATTTAAAAAACAAGCCCGCCTTATTTCTGGATCGCGACGGCATTCTAATTCGTCACAAGCCCTATCTACACAAACCAGAGGAGATTGAGCTGATCCCAGAGACAATAGAAGTCATCAAAAATGCCAAGAAAAGAGGCTACTGGGTTATTGTCGTCACCAACCAATCTGGCGTTGGACGTGGTTATTTCACGGAGCAAGACTGCGCTCGAGTCAACCAAACAATTAACCATCTGTTTCTTCAAAATGGTGCAGAAATTGATGCTTGGTACGCATGCTATGATCACCCAGAAGCAGAAAACAAAGATTACCGAGGCCATTCGTTACGACGCAAACCCCAACCAGGTATGCTTTTACAGGCAAGCGAGGATTTTCCCACCGACCTTACGCGTAGTTTTATGATCGGTGACAATATTACCGACCAAATCGAACTGCCGGACCTACGAACAATACTTGTTAGTGGCGATTTTGATCTCTCGAAAGCAAAAGATTCAACGTGCATTTGCAATAATGCTCAAGAGCTCTCTCAAATTATTTCGCAACTACTTTAATTTAGATATACGAGACCCAACCCGCGAATGACGCTTTGCGCTCGATATTCCCCAACTCTTCTGATTGGACACCGATAGGACGCTGTGGCAATAATCTTTGCATTCGGTATAATCTCAGAGCAGCGAGGGCATATTATGATCATTAGCCGCACCCCCTTTAGAATTTCTTTTTTTGGCGGCGGTACAGATTATCCTACATGGTACCGAGAAAACGGTGGCGCTGTCTTAAGTACATCAATCAATAAATTTGGTTACTTAACTTGTCGGCATCTGCCGCCCTTTTTTGAACACAAACACAGAATCGTTTACTCGAATGTAGAGACTGTAACTGACATCAATCAGATTAATCATCCTGCGGTCAGGGCCGTGTTTAAGGAAATGGGCGTCGAGCATGGACTAGAGTTGCACTACGATGGAGATCTGCCCGCACGCTCTGGGATTGGTTCCAGCAGCAGCTTTACCGTCGGACTGATCAATGTTTTGTCGGCTATGAATGGTCAGATACGTTCAAAGTGTGAACTTGCTAAACAAGCAATTTACATTGAACAAGAAGTCATTGGTGAAGCCGTAGGGTCGCAAGATCAGGTGGCCGCAGCCTACGGTGGCCTCAATCGAATCGAATTTCTGCCCAATGGTCAATTTGACGTTCGGCCCTTAATTGTTTCTCGACAGCGGCTAAATTTACTTAATGATAAACTCATGCTCTTCTTTACCGGCTTTTCTCGAATCGCAGCAACAGTGGCTAGTTCTAAAATCAGCAACTTGTCCAAGTGCTCTACCCACCTGAACCTGATGTACGCGATGGTTGATGAAGCGCAAAATATTTTACAGGACAGCAGTTCGGATTTGGACCAATTCGGAAAGATGCTTCATGAGACGTGGCAACTGAAAAAAAGCTTATCAGAGAAGGTCACGGATTCAAAAATAGATGAGATCTACGAAGTGGGCTGTAAACAAGGCGCTCTGGGTGGAAAAATTCTGGGTGCTGGCGGGGGAGGTTTTATTCTATTCTACGTCCCAGAAGAAAGACAAAATCAAGTTCGCCAAGCTCTTAAAGGTCTTATAGAAGTCGATTTTCAGTTCGAATTTAATGGTTCTCAGATTGTGCACTACGATCCAGATGCCGCCTTCTACTCGGGCGCACGCAATCGTCATTGGGACAAACTTTATCTAGGTCCGGAAAGAACCGCTGAAACATGATGTGAAGACAACAAACTCTTCTTAGAGTGGGTTGATCAACCCCTGATCTCGCTGTGCGCGAGCAAGACGGTATATTATCCTAAGACAGATCACATAGGTCACCGAACCAACAACCGAGACGCCGGCTAGTGCAGCAATCAAAGTCTGATTATAGGATAAACCTAAAAGAATTCCGATTATTTGACTCAAAAGCACAAAAAATGAAAATTTCATATCAAGATCAAGCCTCTGAAGGCGCAAAACGATTCCCTGCTGCAGCATAAAAATCAGCCGAATCACAGCTAAAGGCAAAAGCACTAAAAAATAGCCGACGGATGCCTCCCACTTCTGACCAAACAAAATAGGGATAAGCCAATGAGCCAATGAGGCTACGGCAATTCCTGGAAATACAAAAATCAAAAGACTCCACAACATTGTCCGCCGGTAAATTCTTAGCAGTGAAGGAGGATCAGCAGCTAAAAGCCGCCGATAATAGGCTGTACCTAACGCTGAAGAAACGAGATTTACTGGGGCCTCTGCCAATCTCTGGGCAAGATTATAAAAACCGAGAGATTGAACAGGAAACAAAACTGAGTACAACAAAGTGGTCCCTTGCTGTCCCGTAAGCTGAAGAAACATTGAAGCCAAGGATGAACGCTGCAAAACAGAAAATTTACGCCAAACAAAAATCAATCCGTTAAATTGAGGACACCACCACGCCCCAACAAATAAAGTTATTGCCCCTACAACTACTCCAATAGACTGCGCCCACATAAGGCCAAAATCAAAATGCCCCCAAAATCCAGCAAGTAAAGCAAATCCAATAAAACTCAACCGATCTGCCATCACTCGAACAGCCATCATTTTGATGTTACCGTTTCGTAAAAGTCTTTGAGTAAATGTTTGCGACCAACCTATGAATACAGCTGAGAGAATCATTAAAAACCAGGGCAAATAATCCTGGAACATCGACGGCACCCAACTGCGCGTCTGGGGAAAGGCAAAAAACAGGGCAAAAATCAGACCAATAAGTAAGGCATTAACACAACTGAGAGTGCTCAGACGGAGAGCATCTTGATCCGTCTCAGCAAGCGGAATAACAATTTCGAATCTCAAAGTCGAAAAGGTTCCTATCAAGTTACTGCCTGCTAAATAAATAGCAAAATAACCGAAAGCTTCAATAGAGTAGAGCCGCGACAACACGGGCATAAATAGTAAACTTAAAACTTGCGCACCGACAGCTCCAGAAGAAACCGTGAATACATGGTGTCGATTTAATGAGGTAAATAAAAGCTTTAAACGATCAGATAACGCCAAAAGATTCACACTATGACTGTAGTTTGATGTCTACTGTTCGTCCTTTAGTATCCACACCCATTTAGCGAGAATAAAGCAAAAACTCTGTACAAATCAAAAATAGTCAATCTGCTTTAGATTTAATGTTTCGATAACTGCTTGGTAAATTGACCAAACGATCACAAATATCTCGCGTATTTAACAATTGATCAGTAAAGCAGTCCTGATACATAGGTAGCTGATTAAGAGCTCGCCACGCAGGTCTGACATAAACCTTTCTCTGCACACTATAGGTTAAAAATTCATCTCTTTGATTGCGATCATTAAAAACTATCGCGTTCAACCAGTGATTTGAGCGCGCCTGACTCGACGGCTTGATAAACTCCAACCCAATTTTTTCAAAAAACTGAGAATAATAAAAGGCGGTTTCTGTTTTATTTGCAATTACAACTTCAAGGTTCTCTAGCTGCGCGCAACCTAAAGCCGCATTTAAATTGGGCATTCGATAATTATAACCCAACTGATCGTGACTGTATTCAATACCAGGCAAACGTGCAGTCGTGGTAAGATGCTTGGCGAGCTTTGCAAAGCGCTCATCATTGGTAAGTAGCATTCCTCCACCACCAGTTGTTAAAACTTTATTTCCATTAAAGCTCAAAATACCAGCCAAACCAAAGGTTCCCAGATGCTGGTTGCCTTCCTTGGAACCCAACCCTTCAGCGGCATCCTCAATGACGGGCACTTCAAATTGCTCACATATTGCGAGAATTGACTTGATATCAAGAGGGTGACCGAAGACATGAACAGGAACACAAGCCGAAATTTTCCGCCCAGTGGATTTATTGACGAGACAGCCCGCACGTCGTTCACAGTTCGATTCAAAAAACTCCTGCAATGCCGTAGGCGATAGTCCCAAGTTCGTTCGATCAACATCAATAAAAGTTGGTCGAGCACCGCAATAGGCAATCGCATTTGCAGTAGCAACAAAAGAAAGTGCTTGGGTGACAACCTCTTCGCCCGGCTTCACGCCCGCCACGACAAGAGCTGCATGCAAAGCCGAAGTGCCATTGGACGTACTGATTGCAAAACGAGCTCCGGTGTAGGCAGCAATTTCACTCTCAAATTGATCCACGTAAGCACCGACACTCGACACAAACCCTGAGTCGATACATTTCGCCAAAAGGTCTCGTTCTTTACCCAAAAACACAGGTTCATGGAGGTTAACCGCTCCTTCATAGCCATAAAGTTGACGTATAAATTCATTAATTGCCTCAAACATAGGCTAACCTCTCGCTAGGGTTTTAAAACTACCTTTATTTTACACGCATAATCACCGACAAATTTTCTCTCTTATGCGCCGCATATTTGTTCGACATTGCCGTACCTCTGATAGTTACTTGAGCCTCGTCATCAACCAAAGAGGAATGTCTGTGGATCGTAAAGTTCTACTCGTAGGCGGAGCAGGGTACATCGGTACCGTTATGACTAATCATCTACTGAGCTCTGGTTGGGACGTCCGCTGCATGGACCAACTTATTTACAAAAATCAAAGCTGCGTTTGGCCTTTTATTGGCCACCCTAAGTATGAGTTTATACGTTCCGATCTTCGCTCTTCTGAGGCGTTTAAAGTGGCTCTAGATGGCATCACCGATGTTGTTATACTGGCTGGCTTAGTCGGGGACCCTATTACCAAAAAATTTCCTGAAGCCAGCAATCAGATAAATTTCGTTGGAATGAGTCATTTTTTAGATGCTGCTGCAGCCTCACATTTAGACAGGTTAATTTTTGTCTCAACTTGTTCAAACTATGGCCTTGTGGAAAAAGATGTGGCTGTCGACGAAGATTACCCGTTGGCTCCATTGTCCCTCTATGCCGAACACAAGGTTGAAATTGAAAAGAAGATTCTTTCCCTAAAAGGACAAGTAGGTTTTCATCCAACGATTTTGAGATTTGCCACAGCATTTGGCTTCTCCCCCCGTATGCGCTTCGACTTAACTGTTAATGAGTTTGTGCGTGACCTTTATCTGGAAAAAGAGCTCCTGGTTTTTGATGCACAAACCTGGCGGCCGTACTGCCACGTTAAAGATTTTGCTCGTGCCACCGAAAAAGTACTCCAAGCCAAGTCAAATCAGGTTTCCTTTGAAGTCTTCAATGTCGGCAAAGAAGAGAATAATTACACAAAACAAATGATTGTCGACGAGATCAAAAAATCTCTACCACTTTCAGTCGTAAAATTTCAGGAGCGTGGGTCAGATCCAAGAAATTATCGGGTCAATTTTTCTAAGATACGTAAAACATTGGATTTTGCCCCTCTGTACTCTGTACCGAATGGAATCGGCGAAATTCTAGACCAATTAAAAGTGGGTCTTCTAGACAATGTTGATGAGCAAAAGCATTTCTTTGGAAATTACGAAATTTTTCTTTAAGACATTGAACGGCTAAATTTTTGCCCAATCCTGTAGCGTAATTTTCGCCCCCAAGTGTAAGGGCGAAAGCCCACTCTTTGAAGCAGCGCTACAGGCATTTCCATAAGCGCAAATAAAACAGCCGTAGGCAGGCCAAAATACGCTCGCCTAACCTTGAACATATCAATCTTACCGATAACTCTGTTTCGACTCCAGTTCGAGCGGCCACCCATAAGAAAATTCACGAAAATGTCAGAATACACAAAATATTTGCAGCCTTTACCAACTAAAACGTCACAAAGCACATCATAGTCATTGGCATAGTCGATCTCATCGACAAAGGGTGGATTTTTCAAAACTGAACGACGAAAAAAAGATCCCGGCAGAAAGGCTTTGCATCCTAAAATCATTTTATCCGGACGACTATGAAAAACATGAGATTTTATGAGCGAATCGGGCTCAATAAGTTGAATGGCACCACCGACATAATCAATTCCTTCTGGTCTTTCAAATGCCCGAGCCACTTTTTCAAAAACCAATGGACTTGCAAAGGTGTCATCTGAACTAAGAAAGGTTAGAATTTCTCCCGTGGCCATTTTGTAGCCCTTGTTCGATGCATCCGAGGATCCATTGTCTCTTTCACTAACAAATTTCGCTATGTCAGAACCATAACTTTTAACGATGTCTTGGGTTCCATCTTTCGAGCCACCGTCAATCACAATAATTTCAAAGTTCTTATAGGTTTGCATTAGGATTGATTGAATTGAGGAACCGATCGTGTTTGCTGAGTTCCACGACGCAATGACAACAGAAATTTTCATGAAAATAATCCTAGCTTCACGTCAAGAACCCCCAACTTTCAGTTCTAAATACCTCATACATCTTAATGACGCAACACCCAGCAACCCAATCCCCGCCTTGTCGACTGCCATGATCTGCAATAGCTTTCTTAACGAATCGGTAAATGCACATTTCACAGGGATTCAGACTTCCGCAAGCTCCAGGGAGGCAATGCGTTGATATGAAAATTGGGTATATCCCAGGACTTGATGGACTGCGCGCCATATCCATTTTAATGGTCATCATTTGCCATCTCGGCATCGTAGTCTACCTTCCAGAAAGCAACTTCTGGCGAGAGCGAGTTTACTCGCTTTTCAATGGTTCTACCGGGGTTAAAGTCTTTTTTGTAGTTAGTGGATTTTTAATCACCAAGCTCTTGCTTTTTGAGATAAAAAATCATGGTCAAATCAGTCTTTACAGGTTTTACGTCAGACGCGCTCTCCGACTTCTTCCTGCACTCGGTGTTTGGCTGCTAGTTTATGCTGCCCTAATGGCTTTTGATCAGCTAGATACCAACTGGGTTGGGCTGACACTGGCTTCAACTTATTTAATCAACTTTGCACCCCTCATTTTTATTTCAAATTCTTTGAGTCACCTGTGGTCTCTCGCTGTGGAAGAGCAGTTCTACTTAATTTGGCCCACCCTGTTCATTTTTTTTTCGATCAAAAGAGTAACAGCCTTGGCCGCACTGACTGTAGCTGTTTGTGCCATACTCATTCAGTGGCCACCTGATTTGGTTTTGGACATACAGTCTGACTCAATGAAGAGCATCTTCTCTCTTACAGGCATAGATCCCACACCTTACAGCCATAAATTTTCCGAGGGACGCTTTTTTAACCTATCAAAAGCATTCTACATGGAGCGCTGGACTATTCCTGCCATCGGCTTTATTTTAATCGGCTGCCTTTTCGCTTTTTTCAATGAGAGAACAGAAGCCAGACTCAAGGTTAACGGTCTTTTTATCTGCGGAGCTCTAGCATTTTTAGGACCTCTTTATGTCCCTTCAGCCGCCTTACCCCTATCGTCCCTGCTCCAAGCTTTTGGCATCGGACTCATTGTCTTAGGTTTGGTGCACGGCCGCAATCATCCCATTACACGTAGCCTTGAGCTCCCACCACTGAGGTTCATCGGTCGAATTTCTTACGGCTTGTACCTTTGGCATGGATTATTTGTGACAACAGGCCCGGGTAGCGATATTTGGTTTCAGCAGTTTCCACAAAATGTGGCGCTGTCTTTTTTTGCGGCTATCTTGAGCTTTTATTTTCTCGAACAGCCTATTTTGGCATTCAAACAACGTATCGATAATCCAACACCTCAATAAAGTGAAAATCCTATGAAGAAAGCATTATTTGTTGGGTCAATAGTCGACACCTTTGCCGGAGAGCTCAGTCAGGAGCTAAGAAACGACGGTTGGATCATAGACGCATTCATTGGCCACCGTAACGCAGCCATATATCCTCGATTATCTAATTTTTTCAACAGAGTTTACATTCCATTCAAGCCGGTGAGCCAGCGTGTTTTATTTAACCCACTCGTGTTGTTCAGCTTTTTAGTGCTGTTTTTCTTTGGCCCACAACAATACTCAGTGGTCCATTTTCACTACGCCAGCAATCCACTGACCATACTTTTTTCTTGGATGCTAAGAGGCAAATTCAGAAAAATACTTACTGTCTATGGAACGGACTTTTATGGTAGCAGCAAATTACGCAAATTTATAATTCGCTTAACAGTCCGAAATTACGATGTAGTTACCTTTGCCAATGAGCAAACTCTCAAAGATTTCGCTCGTGAAATGGCTCTCGATGACTGTGCATTGGCACGACTCAAGATCTGTCGTTTCGGGTTAAGAACACTCGATTTTTGCGCCCATAAGCTCAACTCACGAACAACTATCAAAAGAAATCCACCCTACCTTGTAGCCATTGGCTACAATGGAAATCCAGCACAACAGCATCTCGAAATTATTCACCATCTGACTCAGCTTGACCCTAATATCAAGGCTCAAATTAAGATTGTCGTTCCAATGACCTACGGAGTCGAGTCCTCCAAGTACAAAGAAGACGTCAAGTCAGTCTTGGAGCAGGTAGGCGTCGAATATCAAATACTAGACTCTTTTTTGTCTTGTGAGGAAATCGCTCAACTCAGATTTGATGTTGATATTCTGATTCAGTTACAAATCTCCGACCAGTTTAGCGGTTCTATGCAAGAGCATCTTTATCTAGGAGCGGTTGTAATCACGGGTTCCTGGCTGCCTTATCAAACCTTCAAGTCAGAAAACATCTTTTTTAAAGAGATTGATAGCGTAAGTGAAGTGAGTGTCGAATTGGCTTATGTCGTGAAACATTTTAAAGAGTTGTCACAAAATCTCGATCAGAACAGTGACACCATTTTTAAGTTATCGAGCTGGCAATATAATCGGAACTCGTGGAAAGAAATCTTCGAAAAATCCTAGATTGAAGTTAAAGGTATTTTTCATCAATTGCTCGCGAGCGCACAACTTTGCAAGGTACACCATACGCGACACAGTGACTCGGAATTGGGTTGGTTACCAACGCTCCAGCACCAACAACACTGTGCTCACCTATCGATCGCCCATGAAGAACGTTTGCACCCAGACAAAGAGCTGAATAAGCCCCTAACATAGCCTTGCCTCCCGCCGTACAACCGGGACCAACGCTGGAAAAATCCTCAGCCACAACATCATGATCCAAGATAGATCCCGTATTAATAATACAATGATGTCCTACCTGCACACCTGGGTTCAACACCACTCCCGCCATGATGACCGAGCCCTCTCCAACTTGGCAATTCTTAGCGATAGCAACCGAAGGATGAATAACATTAACAAATTTAAAGTCGGGGATCGCCTTCACAATATCGGCAACAATTCTAGATCTTAGCCAATTGTCTCCCACGGCTACAATGCCGCGAACTAAATCAGCCATTTGCAATCGCTCTAAAGTGATAACTGGACGCCCACAAAATTCTATTAAACTATCTGAAAGATCAATAAATGCCGCCACAGAAAACTTCGCCTCGCACTCAACGGCGTCAAACACTACTTTGGCGTGGTCTCCGGCTCCAAATATTACAATTTTGTCGTTCACAGAAAAAATCTCTCGTTTCGCTTGAGCAAAAAATCACTGGACTTTCAAACGCGTGCTAGCAACGCTCTCAATGTAATTACTCCAATCGCCAATATCCTTCCACGAACCATCACTAACCGGAAAAACACCCACTTTCATGCCCTTTTTTTGAGCTTCAGCTATTAAAGCCGGCGCATCAAACGGCGTGGAGTTGGGAATGAGATCCAACACCGATGGTTCCATGAGATACATACCCGAGTTAATTACAAAATTCATTTCAGGCTTTTCACGCATAGACTTGAGCATGCCGCCATCTCCAACCTCTATCGTTCCGTACGGAATCTTAATTGTCTTTAACACCCCAACCACAGTCAGTTGATTCGCGTTTTCCGCATGGTAGCGATAAATTTCTGAATAGTCCTGCTCAATTAAAATATCGCAATTAGAAACAAAAAACGTAGCTTTTAATTTGTCTTGAAGTTGTTTTAATGCACCCACAGTTCCAAGAGGGGCATGTTCATGGAGATAAGATATCTCATAACCCTTATTCGCCATACTGGAGAAATAATGCTGAATAAGATCACCCTTATAATTTAAACTAACATAAAAGTGACGAACACCTAGTGAGTTAAACCGATGAATAATCTCATCAATCAATGGACGCTCACCGATGGGAACAAGAGCTTTGGGAATGACATTTGTAATCGGCCTCAAACGAGTTCCCTGTCCGCCAGCCATGATGACCACTGGAGTGGCTAACACGTTACTAACACTAACCCGCGTGACATCTGGAAAAAAGTCTTCCCATAAAAAGATGTCGTAGAGATCATTTGAAGAATCTAACACCGGCATCATTTCCGCTCGCAGCTCTAGAATTCTTGAGCGGATTTGGTGGGTAGAATCACCTTCTCGCGCAAATTTTTGATTCACGCGCATGACATCCTTAATCTTAACGGACAAGTCAAAAGTTCGGAGTAACGATCTTTGAATATCACCAATACTGAGCAACCCTAGATACCGATTCTGCTCAAATACGAGAAGGAGCTTTCTCTGTACGATCTCCATTTTTTTGATTGCTTCCATGACATTACTGTCATGCGAAACAGAGAAATTACGAGCTCTGGCAATTCTATTTTTTCTGTTAGTTTCTTCGGTCGACATATTTCACTACACTTTGTTAAAACTGAGCCCTACGGCTAGATCATCTTCAATGACTTTACCAAAATTAAAGCGTTTGTCTTTGCAGTTCACATCGAGGCTCTCGTCCTATAAAAATAAAGTCCCAAGCGCCCTGCCAGTAGCCAACTCCGTAACCCAGATGCAGGAAGAAGCAGGTTCCCAAAACATAAATTCGATCTTTAACTGACAAACGTGAACCCGCAAAAAACAAGCCCAACGTGACATACAGCACAGCCACAGCACTTAAAACAGGTCGAACTTGCGCAACAAAAAACGAAGCCGGTAACCCCACAGCCCAAAAAAGCAAAAAACCTGCAGGCACAATCTGCCGAAAGGTCGTCACAGAGTGATGTTTTTTATTCACAAAGACCTTAAAATAACCATACTGCCGAAACTGCTCAAAAGCCTTTTTAAGACTTCCGCGAACCAAGTATGTGGCCTTAGCCTCGTGCACATAGAGGATTTTCTTGCCTCGCTGCCTTAGCCTAAAGTTAAATTCATCATCTTGATTGCGAGTCAGCTGTTCATCAAAATAGCCAATCTGCTCAAAAATGGAGCGCCTATACATGGGAATGCCAACCGTATCGACATAGGCATCTCTATCCATCGTTCGATAATTCCCGGCACCCATTCCAAATTTTGACTCCATCGCCAAACTAATAAACCGACCAGCTTGCGAATCATAAACGTGCTGATAATCACCGCCAACACAGGCCACGTCAGGGCGAACCTTTAAACAACCAAGCAAAATAGAAATATAGAGTGGATCTAAGACGTTACGACTTCCGACAATTTGTATGTACTCCCCCCGCGCATGCCGAATTCCCAGATTGAAAGCAAAGGGAGTCAGTTTTTTAAAATTATCCACAATTCGAACGCGATTATCTTTGGCCAGTTCCAAGAGCACGTCACGAGTGCCATCGTCACTCATCCCATCAACAACAATAATCTCCAAATTCTGATGTTCGGACTGAAGGATGGCTTCAACGGTCTTGGCAATAGCTCGTACTTCGTTTCGGCAAGGAATCACCACCGAAACCATTTCGGAGTGCACACTCATGGTTCGGCTACCTTGAGAAACTCATAAATAACACGCTCCATTTGCTCCAAGCTCATTTCGGGATAAAAAGGCAAGCTCAGTATCCGTTCGGCCATCAATTCCGAAACCGGCATTTGACCCCTCTTATAACCAAATCTCGCAAAGGCCGGTTGCAGACTCAATGGAACTGGATAATGTATTCCTGAATCAATTCCAGAGGCTTTGAGAGCATTCATAACCTCTACACGGTTACTCACTTCAACAACATACAAATGATAAACCGGAGTCGCTTCAGACCGCGGAGTAAGTACCCTAAAGCCTTTAGGCACGAGGCGCTCATCAAAGGCTTTGGCCAACTCACGTCGGCGTTGACTCCACTTCTCCATCATAGGGAGCTTTGCAGCGAGAACAGCACCTTGAATTCCATCCATGCGGAAATTCCCGCCAAAGAACTCGTGCAGGTACTTTTCTTTTCGACCGTGATCAATATAACGTTTTATAAAGTCGAATAATTTATGATTTTGGGTCAAAATAAAACCTGCATCACCAAAGGCACCTAAATTTTTACCCGGATAAAAACTAAAAGTACCCAAATCACCAAAAGTTCCGACCGGCTGCCCCTTCCATTTGGCTAAATGGCCTTGAGCGCAATCTTCAATAACTCTCAAAACATGCTTTTGTGCAAAATCCATGATTTGATCCATAGGCTCCGGTAGACCATAGAGATGCACAGGAATTATAGCTTTGGTTTTGCCATTCAATTTGGTGGCAGCCATACTTAAATCCAACTGGCGATATTTTGGGTCGATATCAATAAGAACTGGCGTTGCTCCAACTTCTACAATGGGCTCAACCGTGCCAAAAAAGGTGTGATTAGGAACCAAAACCTCATCACCCGGACCAATACCCAAAGACTTAAGCGCGACTGTTATCGCACTGGTACCATTGGCGCAGCCAACGCCAAAAGAACCACCATGAATTTTTAGGAACTGCTCAGTGAATCGTTCAACTGCCGGACCCTGAATAAAACTTCGGGCCGTCAAGACTTCATCAAGGGCCGCACGCAGCTCACTCTCCAAGCCTTTAAATTGAGCTTCAAGATCCATAAATGGGATTTTTTCCATCTATACTTCCAATTCGCGAATTTGACCTAAACGACACATTCTAGGCACAAACCTCAAGTAAACTTCTTTGCCCGTTTCCACGGATTCATAAATTGCGGAAATTAACTCCAAAGATTTACGCCCTTCCAAGCCATCGACCAATGCGGAGTGCCCTTCGCGAATACTCTCCACAACTTTATTCAAATATTCAACATGCCCAAAGCCGTAAACGTTGGGCGGGTTGACGCGGTAATTCTGTAAAACATCAGCATCACCTGGCTCACTTTCAGTAAAGCTCCAGGTTTTCATCTCATTGACCGCAAAGCCACCAATCTCAACAGAGCCCTTTTCACCCAGCAATGAAATTGATCCTTCTAAATCCTTTGGTCGAGTTGCTGTTGTGGCTTCAATTACACCCAAAGCTCCATTTCTAAAGCGCAAAATCACAACGCCCGTATCTTCCGTCTCAATATTCACCAGCGCTGTTGAAGTTTTGGCAAAAACCGATTCAACATCACCCATCATCCATTGCAACAAATCAATATGATGAGAGGCTTGATTGGCAAATACACCGCCGTCGTAGGCCCACGTACCTCGCCACGCATCTTGAGCATAATATTCCTGTTTTCGACACCAACGAACTCTCACAGAACCCAAAACTAACTTACCAAAGCGGCCTTGCTCCAAGGCTAGACGCATTTTTTTTACTGGCAAGTTATATCTATTTTGTTTAACGACAAAAAGTCGAATCCCCGAAGCGTCACAGGCCTGAATCATCTGGTCTGCATCCTGAAGCGTGAGTGCCATCGGCTTTTCTACGACCAGGTGCTTTCGGAAGGGAGCTAAATCGATCGTATGTTGAGCATGCAAACCACTCGGAGTCAGAATGGAAATGACGTCTATTTGGTCACCCATTTTGTCCATCATCTCAAAGCGATCTTTGAACGCAGGAACATCGTGTTTGGTCGCAAAATCCTGAGCACGCTCAAAGCGCGAATCACAGACAGCAACTAACTCAGCCCCCGACACAGCCCCGGAAGTCAGCGCATCCACATGTTTCGGCGCGATCCGACCACAACCTAGAATTGCAAAACGTAATTTTCCCATTGACTACTCCTACCAAATTCAGTCGCACGAGGCACGACCCCAAAATCCATACTGACGCTTTGCAGAAAGCGAATTGACCACCCCCAATGAAAGAGCAATAAATCAAACATGCTCCGTATATGGAAACGCTTCTCGCCCTCAAGGTTCAGCCTTATACATATTGGCATCGACGCTATTCTTATGGTGGCCTCTCTCTATGGGAGTCTCTGGCTAAGGTTGGGCGAAGAGCTTTGGTATCAACACGAAACAGCTATCAACAGCTTAGCCCTCTTTTTTATTTTTATTCGTGTCATTACTCTCATCGGCTTTGGCGTCTACCAAAGCCTTTGGCGCTATATTTCTACACATGATGCCTCGCGCTTGGCCACAGCGATATCAGCCTCGGTTCCACTCATGATCTCTTTGACCTTTCTGTGGCCCAATGCTGGCTCTCTACCACGTTCATTTTTTATAATTGATGCCTTTGTCTGCACTGCCTTTCTTATGGGCATACGTCTTTTGCGTAGGCGACTTTTTGAGCGCCAGATGAGGCACCAAATGCGGCCAGTGACTTTGGGGAAAATTATCATTTATGGGGCCGGCAATAACGGAAGGCTATTGGCGCAAAGGCTTTTGAGTGACCCAGGCCGCGATCGCGAGCTTCTGGGATTCATAGATGATGCACCGGCTTTACGAGATCGTTTCGTACAAAGCCTACCTGTATTGGGACAGCGTAAAGACTTAGAATCTCTCCTCGAACGTTCTGGCTGCACGGACCTGGTTGTGGCAATCACCCACCCGCCGGCAGCTTTAATGCGTGAACTCGTGGTTACCGGACGCAAACATAATGTGCGCATTCAGCGCATAGCTCATGTCGATTCCGGAAATCAGCAAGCTCTGTATCGGCAGGTGGAGCTTAAAGATTTACTCAATCGGCCAGCCTCAGAAATCGATCTCCCTTCTGTGCAAAGTATTTTGTCTGAGCGTACAGTTTTAGTCACAGGCGCGGGAGGCAGTATCGGAGCCGAGCTTTCTCGCCAAATCGCTCGTTTTTCCCCCGCCAAGCTTTTACTGCTGGATCACTCTGAATTTAACCTCTATGAAATTGATCGAGAGCTGCGCCCATCAACGCAAAACTTGGAGCGTGTGGTCCCCTTGATGGTCGACATTAAGGACCGGCAATCATTACAACATGTTTTTGCCACTCATCGACCGCAAGTGGTCTTTCACGCGGCAGCTTACAAGCATGTGCATTTGGTTGAGGCCAACGTCGCGCCAGCAGTGCTCAACAATGTCGAAGGCACCCTTAATCTTCTTGAGCTTTGCGAATCTTACCAGGTGCAGCGATTTGTAATGATCTCAACAGATAAAGCCGTAAACCCTGTCGGTGCGATGGGTGCAACCAAACGTGTTTGTGAACTTCTCACCAGCCAAATGGGCCAAAGAACGTCTCGCCCCTATTCTTCTGTCCGCTTTGGCAACGTACTCGGCAGTTCGGGCAGCCTGATCCCTCTTTTAAAAAAACAGATCGAAGACGGTGGCCCGGTCACTCTTACTCACCCAGACATGACCCGCTACTTTATGTTGATCCCTGAAGCAGTTTCGTTGGTGCTTATGTCGGCAACTCTCTCACAACCTGGAGATGTCAATGTTCTTAAAATGGGTGAGCCGATTCGGATTTTAGATCTAGCTAAAAGCTTGATTGCTTTGATGGCACGCAACGAAGAAGAGATAGGGATTGCCTTTACGGGAATCCGCCCTGGAGAAAAAATGTTTGAGGAGCTTTACCTCACAGGCGCTGAACTCACTACTCGCCATCCAGACATTCTCACTGTTCCATGCGGAGATTGGCGTACAAACTTAGACTGGCTAGGAACCCTTAGCGCCAAGGTCGATAGTCTTATTCATCTAGCGCACAACAATGACCCCAGTCTCAAGAGGGCTCTACAAGCCTTGGCAAATCCGACGTTTCCGACGCTTCCGACACAGCCCGAGACCCTAGTGTAGCGAGCGCTCCTAAGATCAATTTAGGCGAGATGATTTCGGCTGACAAAAGATGTGCCATTTGACCTAAATTGAAACATTCTTCTTGCTCTTTTTTGGACTATACAATTCACGGTGTTATTCTAAAGATGTCTCAATTGATCTGATCTGGGGTTGAATACTTCCAAAGGGGCGGGGGTCATAAGTCCATGCGGCTTGCCGTAAATTTAACTACTCTCGCAATGACTGCTGCTTGCGGTAACCGTAGCACCGAGACAAACCTGCTGCAGAATTTTTCAATGCTGGGTCAACCAACAAAAAAATGTCCCCGGGGTGACCAAAATGCCGCGTTGTCTTGAACTATACTTTATAGCGATTGGAACCAGCATTTTTTTCGAATTTAAATGTACATAAAAGCCTTTTAAAGTAGTTGGCACTAACCGCTTCGAACGCCAACGACTTGCGAAAGGATGGCCAAATGAAAAAGTGGATAATCTACGAAATTCTAAAGCGAGCCCCTTTATCCCTTAAGCGCAGCCGAAACCTGAAAATCTTCGCAACCATCGCTATCGTAGGGGTCATTTTATCAGCAACTCTCATGGTCTGGGCGACATTCACCACAATCAGCTTTTTAACAAAAACTGCTGGTTCTCTAAATGTGAGCGAAAAGATCGAACAGGTCACCGAAACCCTAACTGAAAAGCAATCGCTTCTTCAACCTGGATGTCTTAATAAAGTACACTCCATGCTGAATCTCGCCCAATGGCTCGAGCGACCGCTGCAACAAAATACCCGTGAACTCAAGGAGGCCTGCCTACACGAGGATATCGCAACACCAAGCGCTATTTGATGAAGTAGGATTTGGAGCATCAAAAATACGCAATCCGATCCTGGACAAGTGGGCTTGATCGCATTTTGCAGTTGAGCTCTTTCGTGGATGATGTTCTCAGTTTCCAGTCGAATACAGCCAAAAATCAAATCGATTTATCAAATTTATTGCAATCTATTCCAGTAGGTAAAGCTCTAAACATAAAATCCGTTGTTGTAACTGCGCAGGGAGGGCAACCCGTCAACTTTTCTGTCAGCGCGTTCACCCGGTCAGGCTCAACACTCCTGCTATCGGACAATCGCGTGAATGCCACCCTTGGCGTCACTGTTGAGC